>JADFLK010000009.1 GCA_022564455.1 Bacteroidota bacterium | reverse complement strand
CGCTGGACACCGATCCCCAGCTCGCAAAAGCTCTCAATCTACTCGGAGACAACGAGGCGTACCTCGCGGTGCTGGAGCCGCGGTAAGGCCCTTCGGAAAGGGAAAAGTGTAAAGCGAGAAGGGTAGTGTATGGAGATCGTTCTTCGGGCTCTGGTTGGAAAGTTTCAGGTTGGCAGGTTGGGAGGTTGGAAGGTTAGATCAGCCCTAACGCCTCACCTCCGTACTCGGACCAGCGAGCGCGTCCTACCTACTTACAACCTCCGGCTCACCCGCTCCGCCCATTCATTCCTCCACGCAGCGAAGCTGCCCTCCGTGATGGCAATCCACATCTCGCCCATCAGCCAGAGGTAGAAGGCCAGGTTCTGGATGGAGGCGATTTCCATGAACAGCGGCTCGTTGGCGATGACGAGGTGCCGGAGGTAGGCCTTGGTGAACGTCTGTGCTGCATAGTGGTCCAGGCCGGGGTCGATGGGTTCGAAGCAGGTCTTCCACTTCGCGTTGCGGATGTTGACGATGCCATCGGTGGTGAAGAGCATGCCGTTCCGGGCGTTGCGCGTGGGCATCACGCAGTCGAACATATCGATGCCGCGCGCTACGTTCTCGATGAGGTTCGCAGGCGTACCGACGCCCATCAAGTAGCGTGGTTTTTCGCGGGGCAGCTCCTCGTCGCACACCTCCACGATATCGTACATCACGTCGGCAGTTTCGCCGACGGAGAGCCCGCCGATGGCGTAGCCCGGCGCATCGAGTTCCATCAGCGCGCGCGCGGACTCGCGGCGAACATCAGGATAGACGGCGCCCTGGACGATGGGGAAGAGTGCCTGATTGTGGCCGTAGAGTGGCTCCGTTTCTTCCCAGCGAACTTTGCAGCGCTGTGCCCAGCGGACGGTGCGCTCGTTCGATTCACGGGCGTAGGTCTCGGAGACATCCGCCGGTGGGCACTCGTCCAGCACCATCATGATGTCCGAGCCGATGTCGCGCTGGATATCAACCACGGACTCTGGTGTAAACATGTGGGCTGAACCGTCCAGGTGGCTCTGGAAGCGCACCCCTTCTTCCGTGATGTTGCGTAGTTCTGTGAGCGAGAATACCTGAAATCCTCCCGAATCCGTCAGAATCGGGCCATCCCAGGCCATAAACGGATGCAGTCCGCCAGCTTCGCGGAGGACATCCCGCCCCGGCCGCAAGTACAAGTGGTAGCTGTTGCCGAGGATGATCTGGGCCCGGACATCCCCAATGAGCGCACGTGGCGAAACCCCCTTTACCGACCCCACCGTACCGACAGGCATGAAGATAGGTGTCTGGATCTCGCCATGATCCGTACCAAGCACACCGGTGCGCGCCCGCGTATCCGTGCACTCCGCCTTAACAGCAAACGTCATTCTTCGGCTGCTACGATCAGGTTTGGCTGGGCTTCAATGTCGATCACAAAATCCTCGCGGTACGCCTTGTACACCTGAACGAGGAGCGCCGTGACGGGCACGGCAATCAGCAATCCGAGGAATCCGAAAAACGTACTGAACACAAACAGCGAGAAGATGATGAGCACCGGGTGCAGCCCAACCGACTGGCTCATGATGTTGGGTGTCAGCACGCTCTGCTCAAGGATCGACTGCCCGACGAGAACAATCATCACAACAAAGAAATCGCCGACGGAGCCGAAGGCCAGCATCAGCAGCCCGCCGATGAGGTAGGTGAGGATGGCGCCGAGGTTGGGGATCATGTTCAGCAACCCCGTCAGCAGGCCGATGACGAGCGCGAAGGGCACACCAAACAGGACCAGGGGGATAGTGACGATGATAGCGCCGAGTGTTGAGATGGTGATCTGGCCGCGCAGGTAGTTGCCCACCACTTTGCTGGTCTGCGTGAGGTAGGCGCGGCTGCCTTTGAACGTTGGAAAGACGCCTACAATGGCCTCACGGATCTCCACGTAGTCCTTCAGGATGTAAAACAGGAGAACCGGTATGAGTGCAATGGTGGTCAGCAGGCCGAAAAGGGTGCCCACCGACCGTGTCAGTGAGGCCACGGCGCTTGGGATACCCGCCGCGATGGCGCTGATCTGGCTGGGGAGGAACGTGGCCAGTTGCTGCGTGAGGACGTTCCGTTCGATCAGCCCGGCGGCCTCCAGCGAATTAAGGATTTCGGCTTCCGCAACCCACTGCGGCAATCCCGAAACCAACCCAATGATGGCGGTGGCGAGGCTCTCTATTTGGCCTACGAGGCTCGGGACGATCAGCAGCGCGAACAGAACGAGCATGCCAATAAAGGCCAGTGTGAGCACCAGCGACGTAATCCATCGTTTCACCCTGAAACGCTCGTGCGCCCCCGTTACCAGCGGATTGAGCAGGTAGGCCAGCAAAAACACGATGGCGAACGGGGTCAGAACGCTGCCGAGCCGTTTGAGTGTCCAGATGGCTAGCACGAATCCGCCCGCAAGAAGCAGCGCACGGATTGCCTTGTGCGAACGGATGGGCCAGAGCAGAATCAGGCCGGCGGCGGCAACGACAAGCGGACTCAGCGACGCGCCTTCCACAAGGAGCAGAAAGACAAACGCCGCGAGGCCGCCCAGCACCACCAGGCTTTGGAAAACCACGTCCTGCAGCGCACGCGATGATGGCTTGCCGTTTTGTGCGACCGAGGGATCTACCGGGTTCGGGTGGTTGCTATCCACTAGTTCGATCCGGAGGAGTCGTTCTCGTCATGAGTCACGACGCTGGTTCCACCGGAACCCGCCTCGCGTCGGTCCATCTCCAGTTCCCGGCGGTACAGATCCCGCTCCCATCGCTGGAGATCCTCGTAAGTCTCTGAGATGGCTTGCTCGCGAATCTCGAACGGCGCCATCTCGAGGTACCCACGATCCTCGAAATACCCCTTGAAGAGGAAGTTGTGCTTCAACGCCTCCATGTTTTCGGAGAATCGGAACGCGCCGACAGCCATGTATCCTGCCGCTGTCTCAAACCGTTCGGTGATACTTTCCAGGTTCTCCGAGATGGTCGAGAATTGATCGGCCGATTGCAGTAGCGCCTCGTACATGTCGTCTTCGTTCAGGATGCGCGCGAGGGTGCCGTCGCCGGAGTTGACCTTCTGGAGGATGGACTCGATAGCCTGCGAGCCGTCCTCCGCGATGGCAACGAGAGCGTCGGCGCGTGCGCCCAGGCTACTCAGCGAGGCACGTAGCTCCTGGGCGGTGAGCACGGTTTCGTCGTAGAGACGGTCGTCGTAGAGGAATCGGCCAAGCGAGCCTTCGCCTGTGCGGACGTCTTGCATCAACTGGGTCAGCGTTACGGTCACGGAGTCGAAGCGCGAGACGGAGGCGAATAGGCGATCCGTTATGGCAGCAAACTCGAACGGATCGACACCGGATATTCGCCCGTTCTCAGCCACAACGGGTTGGCTGGGTGAGCCGTCGGTTAATGCAACGATCACGTTGCCCACGAGGCCGTCCGTCTGGATGACTGCCCTCGAATCCTCCCGGATGAGGTGCTTGGCGTCGTCTTTGATCTGCATCGCTACCGAGATGGGCAGCCCCGGCGAGGTCGGCAGTTGGATAGCTTCAACGCGGCCTACCGAAATGCCGTTGTACAGGACGCGGGCGCCTGTTTGCAAGCCCGAGACGCGGTTGAACTCCGCCCGGATCGAGTACGTATCCGACAGGAGGAACGTGCGGTTCGCCAGGATGAATAGCAGTGCGATGAAGAGGGCGACGCCTGCCAGAACGACGAGGCCGAGGCGAGCTTGGCGTGACATGGGGGCGGGGTTACAGGATTACGGAAACGATAGCGCCAATACGGGCAAAGGGCAAGGCAGCCTTCCAAATTCCAAATACCAAACTCCATGTATCAGATTCCAAGCGGTCTCATGAAGCATTCTTTGTGATTTGGAGCTTGGTACCTGAGAATTCCTATGCCCTACGAGGCAGTTGAGTTACGATCTCGGTCGCAGGACGGATGGCGTATCTCGACAGCCTCCTAGGCTGCGGCATAGGCCTTCGAGCCTTGGAAGAACTCCCGAACGTGGGGATGGTCGGAATGGCGCACCTCATCCAACGTGCCGGTCGCGACGATCTTGCCGTCGGCGATGAAGTTGGCTCGGTCGGTGATGATCGCGGCGGCCAGGAGGTCGTGTGTGATCGCGATGGAAGAGATGTTGCGCTCGTCGCGCAGCTTGAGGATCAGGTCGCTGACGACGCGCACCGAGACGGGGTCGAGGCCGGTTGTGGGCTCGTCGTAGAGGATGATTTCGGGCTTGAGGATGAGCGCGCGGGCAAGGCCGATCCGCTTCTTTTGGCCTCCCGATAGTTCCGCCGGATATTGCGGGCCTTTGTCCGGGAGGGTGACGGCTTCAAGCACCTCGGCGATGGCATCGTCCTTTTCCCCTTTCGGCCACTTGGTGTGGCGGTCGAGGTAGAAGCGCATGTTCTCGTAGACGGTCATCGAGTCGAACAGCGCGCCGCCCTGGAAGAGGAAGCCGATGTTGAGGCGCTGCCGGTCGAGCGCGTCGCCGTCCAGCAAATCGACACGCTGGCCCTTCACCCACACCTCGCCTTTGTCGGGTTCGAGCAGCTTCACGATGTGTTTGATGAGGACGCTTTTTCCGGTGCCGGAGCCGCCCAATACCACGGCGCTCGTTCCGCGTTCAAGCTGGAGGTTGATGCCCCGCAACACGCGAGTTTCGCCGAACGCCTTATGTACGTCCCGCAATTCTACAATCACGTGCTCGGGCGGCGGAGTAGCCCCTCCGGTTACAGGCTCATCGGGCTCGTCGTCCTTGAAAAGATCAAGCATGGTTATCCGCCCGAGACATCCCCGAAAATCATGAGTGAAATGCGGACGATCAGAACGTCGGCCAGAAGGATGAGCAGCGACGAGAGCACGACGGCCTGCATGGCGGCCTGGCCAACTTCGCGCGTTCCTCCACGGACGCTGTAGCCCTGGTAACAACTCACGATACCAACGATGAAGCCAAAAATTGATGTTTTCAGGGTGTCGACGGTCACATCTACGAATCGCATGGTTTTGAAGGCTTCGCCTATGAACAGCCGGTAATCCATTCCTGTCGACAGGTTCGTCTCGATGAAGCCCCCGCAAAGGGCGATCACATCGGTAAGTATCGTCATCACCGGAAACATGACGACGCAGGCAATTACGCGGGTAACCACGAGGTAGTGGAAGGGCTTCAGCGCAGCCACCTCCATCGCGTCGATCTGCTCGGTGACCTTCATGGAGCCCAGTTCGGCCGCGATGCCGGCGCCCAGCCGCCCGGCGAGTACCAGGCTGGTTAGCACGGGGCCGATCTCTTTTATTACCGAGAACGCCAACATACTGGGCAAGAACGCCTCTGCTCCGAAGCGGGCCAGCGTTCCGCGACTCTGCATGGCGAGCACGATGCCGATGGACAGCCCGACGACGGACGTGAGGAGGAAGCTCTTCGAGCCCACCTCGTCCATTTGGTTCACTGTCTCTTTAATCTCGAACGGCCGCCGCCAGAAGCGGCGGAAGAACTCGCCGATGAACATGAATAGAGCACCGGCCTGGTCGAGGAAATGGTACAATACCCCCTGCGACTTCCGAAAGCGCTCCATCGTGCGCTGTGCAAATGACTTCTCTTGCAGGATTTTCTCTTCCTGCCGGATCCTCCGCGCGCCACGCAGCCGCTTCGCCAACGATTCCTTGGGGGCGTCCGCGTCTGTTTCCGCTTCTGTTTTTGGAGTCGTTTCGGGGAGGTAGGGCTCCATGCCTGGAAGGTACGTTCAGCAGATCGCTGGAGGCGATGTAAGTCAACACGACCTAATATGCGTATTCGTAAATGAGCCCTCCGCCCAGGCCGTTCTGGTACTCCAGTTGGACCAGAAGCCAGCGTATCAGCGCGTACTCCAGCGTCAGCTCGGGGTTGTTTTGGCGGAGAAGGTTGTCGCCGCCCGTGCTTAAGGGCATGCCGAACGAGATGAAGGCTTTGTTGGTGAGATACTTGCCGAGGCGGATGACGAGGCCGTCCGGTGTCTGGTCAATCCGGACTACGTCGAGGTTGAAGCCAATGCTTTCCCCGAGGCTGTTGCCGAGGCCCTCGACGATCCCGGAAAGCTGGCCGAGGAAAAAGCCTTCGCCCGCGCCCGCCAGTGCGCCGCCGCCGATCACATTCTCGGCAAGCTGCCCCGTTACGATCAGCGAAACGATGTCGGCGTTGTCGAGTTGCGGGTTGGAGGAGAGCGTTATTGTGAGGTTGTCGCCGAGCCGGCCGTTTACCAACAGGCCAATCTCGACAGCCGTAGTGCCTACTTCGGGGTCGGTGCGGATGTCCAGCTTCGCCTCCAGATCTACCAGGGTCTCTTCCATCAGCCCATTGAAGATGAGGGTGCCGCGCTCAATATCGAACCTGCGGCTCAGTGTTTCCACCCAACCTCGCGTGATGTCAACTGTGCCGAACAGGCTGGTTTGCTCTGCCAGCGGAGCTTTGACGGCCTGCACGTTTCCGCTGAACTCGGCGGCGAAAGGCAACAGCCCCGACCGCGAGCGCAGCCAAACGTCGCGGCCAATTTCCACATCCACGTTCAGATCGAGCGACCTGTAGAAGCGGGAGACCGACGTATCGCGCGCGGTGATGCGGCGCCCGAACCGGCTTTCAACGATGCGCAGGTCGGCAGCCGAAAGGCGAACGTCCTCCAACTCGCGCGTGATCAGTTCATCCGTCAGGTTGATGTCTGCTGGTCCGAGGATCGGGTGGCCCCGAATGACGGGATTTGCCAGGGTGCCGGTTAGCCGAAGTGTATCAGCCCCCTGATCAATGACCAGGCCGTCGTACGTAGGTGTTTCCATCGCAAGCAGCCGGTGCGGAACGAGCCGAATGTCGAGTTCGCCAAGCGAGAGCTTCTGAAGCGTCACGACGCCTTCGGCGGTCATCCGCTCGTTACCGTCGGCGTCCGTCAGAACAGCGCTTCGTATGATGACCTGGTTTCCGATGAAGCGGATGGAGGCGGATAGCGTCTCCAGCACACGCCCGGTAAACCCGAGGCCGAGGCGCCCGTCCTCCAGGCGAGCTCTCCCCTTGAGCTGTGGATCGGCCTGCGTGCCGTCTACGGTGAGGTCGGCATTGAGGATGCCGGCAACGTCGGTGTACGATCTGGGGTTGAGGAACGGCTCAATCCACCCCACCTGAAACGAGTCGGCGCGGATGGCGAGGCTCACTTCGTCGGCATCGGCTGCTTCGGTGATGGACGGGATGCCGTCGTCACCCACATCCGCCAGCGAGAAGTGGAGCGGCACGTGGCCCCGGACGGTCATCGCCTTGCCGCTGATGTGGTCGAGCCGGGCTTCGAGGTCGAGCCGCTCGTCGGCGTAGTCCAGGCGGATGTCGATAGAGCCCACCGGTTCGCCGTCGGATGTGAAATCGTACAGCGAAGCCGTGCCTGAAATCTCGGGGTTGCGCGCCGAGCCCGTCATCAGCAGCGTGGTCGTAAAACGTCCACCCAGCCCCTCGAAACCGAACAGATCGGCCACGGTCTCGGCCTTGAAGTCCTCCATCGTGAAGATGAACGCCTGCTCGCCTTCCGGGTCGATGAGGCCGTCCACAGCGATTTGCTGGGTGCCGTCTTCGGCCTGCAGGAGGAAGTTTTCAAACCGGTAACCCTCGCCGATGGAAATACGGGCCGGCTGCGCCAATGACCACGCCTCTCCGTCCAGGTTCAGGTTGAGTTGCTCAATCAGCGTGGACCGTTCTTCCCGGCCCATTTCCAGCCGCGAGAGAAAGTCGAACGACCGCTTTCTGTCCACCCGCACGTCGCCTTCCACCGTGAACTCCGTGCCATCGAACGTGATGTCGATGCTGCCTCGCTCTACGAGCAAGGCGGGTTGCGAGAGGAACTTGAAGTCCAGCCGGTTGCGCAGATTGAGTTCGCCGGATGTCGGGTCGAACGTCCCGGAAAGGTGGCTACTTGCCGCGCTGAGAGCCGTTGATCCGTATGCAAATCGTTGCACTGCCAGTTTGATGTTCAGGCTAAGCGGCTCGCCGGGCTCGCCCGTGATATCGAGGGTTAGTTCACCCTCCGCCAACGACAGCGGCTTGGCCGTGTAGGCGTTAAGGGGCGAGAGGTCGTAGAGGGTTGCGATTATGGCCAGGTCGGATATTTCTGCGCCCGCCTGGTCGGTCAGGGTGATGCGACCGCTGCCGTCAGCGTCTGCGAGGTCGGAGCGCAGCAGGAGGGTGTCGAGCGCGAGGCGGCCCCGGTCGAGGTCGAAACGGACGTGTAGCGTATCGAGCGTAATCGACCCCAGCTTTGACCGGCCCGCCGCGAGGTAGCCGCGAAGCGACATCGTTTCAAAGACCAATCCTGCGCCTTCGAGGTCGAAGTCGAGCGTCAGCGGCGCGGGTTGCTCGGCTTCGAGCCCGGCAAGCGCCACCAGATCGACGCGCGTAAAGCTGCCGTTGGTGGCATAGGTGGGCCTATCGTCGAAGGGGCGGCCATCGAAGTGGAAAAACAAGCCGCTCTCAAAGCCTGCGCCGCCGAATCCATCGCTGCCCAGCACCAGATCGGCGTCGGCATCCACCAGCCCCTCGCGCAGCGTCAGCTCAATGTTGCCGGATTCTATCTCGGCGCCGTTGAAGGTAGAGGCCTGCAGGGCAATGCTTCCTTCGGCGGCCAACGTGGCCAGGTCGAAGCCGTTGAGGCTTCCCCTGAAACAGCCGTTCAGGCGGGTTCGGAGGTCCGGATTGCCGGTGAGTGTCGCCAGATCAACGCCGCGGAAGCACATCCGCTCGCCAAAAGCGAGAGTCGGGTTAGGGTCGAACGGTCGCCCGGAGACGTCGAGCGCGAAGGCGCCTTCCGGCATCTCGAGCGAGCCCTCCACCGTCAGGTTGCCCTGAATGAGCCTCAGATTCAGGAGGCCGCCGGTTACCTCCTGGGCGCCGTAGCTGGCGTAGTCGAGGTCCAACCGGGCCTCCAACGTGAGGCTAGCGAGGTCGAGCCCTCGGCCGCTCGCGGTGAAGGCTGTGGAGATGTCGCTCTGCCGATCCGGGTTGTCGGTGAGTTCCGCCAGATCGAGGTGCTCCACGCGGCCGTTTACGTCGTACGACAGCACGGGATCGAAGGGCCGGGCGGTGCCCGTGAGTGCCACGTAGCCAAGCCGCCCGAGGTCGGCCCAGCCGTCGAGCGAGAGCAGACCGCGTTCGAGCGCGCCGTCGAAATTGGCTTCGACGAGATCGTAGTCGCCGAAGCGCGAATCCTGAAGCGAAGCGGTCAGGTTGGCCACGAGGGAGGAGGGGTCCGTCCCTCGGCCGTCCAGCGTGAACGTGCCCGTCAGGTCGCTTTCCTGCGCCCCGCCGTACGGCGGGGTGAGCGCAGCCAGGTTGAAATGGCTGACACGCCCATCGGTAATGTGGTACGTTAGCGAATCGTCGAACGGACGGGCCTCGCCGGCCACTTCGATCAGACCACCACCGTTTGCCAGGTTGGATTCCGCCACAAAGCGAACGCCACCCTGGCGTAGCTCCACGACGCCGTCGAGGTAGTCGAGCGCCAGACCACCGACGCGGATATTTTGCAGGTCAATGATGGCTTCGGCTCTCATCGTCTTCGGATCGATACCAGCACCATTGACCGAGAAGGAGCCGCTGAAGCTGGTTGTCCGGCTCGGATCGCGCAGAAGGCGGGCGAGATTCACGTCGTCGGCTTCACCGCTGATGTCGTAGGTGGGCGTCTCATCGAAGGGCCGGGCGTCGCCTTCGGCGTGGAAGCGCGCGCCGTGCACGTCTGCATCGAGGCCGAACTCCAGCCGGCCTGCTCGGAACGCGCCGTCAATCCGGAGGAGGTCAAAAGACTGGTCGCCGATTCGCGTATCCGTCAGGTTGACGGAAAACGGCCCATCCAGTGTCCGCGGCGAGGTACCCGTGAGGTCGAGGCGGAGATCGCCCGTGAGGCTGGCAGTGTGGCCTTCGTTATGCGTGAGCATGGCGGGATTAACGTCCCGAAGCTGGCCCTCTACCTGGTACCGGATGCGGCCGGTGTTCTCCAGCGAGCCATTGAGCACGATGCTGGCGCCTTCGTGCGGCGCTCCCCTGACGGCGAACGTGAGGCGGCCGTTCTCGTTGTGAGCCGTCAGGCGGATGCGCGGATTCCCGTACAGATCGAGGCCCGAAAAGGCCCGCACATCGGCCATCGCAATGGGCTCAGCGGTAAGATCCGCCGTCAGGTCCGGAAGGCTGCCGCCGGCAAACGTAAGCCGCGCCGTGCCGAAAACGTTCGTACCCGCAGCCGACGTGAGGCGAAGGTCATCCATCGAGAGCGCCTCTTGCGAGACCGATCCCGCCACAGTAAAATGGACGTGCGCCGCGGTGTTGGGCGCGATGGCCTCGGCCGCAAGCTGGTGAAGCTGTGCCTCCAGACGGCCATCTCCCGCGAAGAAATCCGACGCTGTAAGCACAATGTGGTCGAGGACGAGAATGGAATCCCGGCCGGGCGCATAGAAGTGCACTTCCACCCGGCCTCTCTCCATTAAAACCGAGTCAATTACCACGGTGAAGGGTGAAGCGGTGGAATCAGCATCCAACTCATCCGACGGCTTGAGGAGATACTGAAGGTTGAACGTCGAATCGGGGAGCTGCCGGGCAAACACCACCGGTCCGATTACATCGATCCTGCCGGCCGAGAATGTCCGGCGAAGCAACGCCGGAAGGCTGTACCGCGCACGCACCGTGTCAATCGTCGCTGTCGTCTCGCCGTTTTGGCGGATTACGACGCCGGTTAGTTCGGCGTTGGTAAGCAGGTTGCCGCCGAGTCGCGCGATTTCAACCGTTGCGCCCTCGGCCAGCGCATTCTGAATCTGCCCGACGGCGATGTTGCGGACTACGTTCCTCCCAAACCCGGTTTGCAAGAGCAAGAGGACAACGACCACGAGAACCAGCAACGCGGCCACGAGCAAACCGAATCCGCGCAGCACGGCCTTCCCCCACCCATGCTTGCGTTCGGGCACCGTCGGGGTCTCGACTCGGCTCTCTGTGGTATGGGTTGCTAACTCAGCCACTAGAATCGCTGCCCAATCGTAAAGTGGAACTGAAGGCGGCGGACCCAATCGTCAGCAACCGCATCAAAGTCGGGCGGCGCGCCGGATATCGCCTCGATGTCGGCCGCAACGAGAATGTCGCGCGGGCTGCGGAGGTCGAAGTAGGATGGATTGAGCTTGCCCGCCACGGCAAACGTCACAAAGCCGATGGGCGTCAGGTACTGGATACCCACGCCCGCGCCGTAGCGAATCGTCTCCCCGTCGGCGCGAAACCGGGCAATGAGCGCAGGAAGGTTGGGGAAGTCGGGCGCGGCGTTGGCATAGAGGTCGTACAGTCCTTCGGCGGGCCGCCACACACGCCCTGCGTCCACGAACAGGCTCGCCCCCCAATTCTCCCCCAGCGGAAGCGGCACGTTCAGCTGGACGGATGCCGTGGCCTTGGTTTCTGCCCCCACGGGCCGGTAGCGCACGCGGTAGCGGTCGTTGTAGTAGGCCGCAATATCGTCGTCCACCTCGAACACGACCGACGTGTCCACACTGGTGAAGTCGAGGAACTTGGGGCCCAGGAGGTTGCCCGGCCAGCCTCGCACGTCGGCCGTTCCCCCCGCGAAGAAAAGCTCGTTGCGGAGTGCCAGGTAGTCCTCTTCGACAGCAGGGTCGGTGGAGCCCGCCGGGAGAAGAGCGCCGCCGGAGCCCCGAACGACGAGCCCCACGTTTTCCCCCAGCGGCACATAGCCCGTTGCTGTAAGAGCCACGGCAGCGTACGAGGCATCCGTAAAAAAGAGGCCCGCAGCCGTAGCCGACGGCCGAATGACGAAGCCGCGCCTCGGGTGAAGCGGGCTATCAACAGATCCGTAAATAGCAGAGAGGAGGATTTGGCTTCGCGTAATGCGGAACGCATCGCCAGGGAGCAGCGTGGATGGATCGACCAGGGTGGTGCTATCCGAGCCTACGGTTCTGACCGACAGGGTGGTGGCCAGCGTGATCGTGCGAAGCGGCCCGTGCTCGTACAGGAGGGCTGCGGTCACACCGTACTCTGTAGCCACTTCCACTACGTCGTCACGGTAGCGCACGAAAGGTCCTACCGTTCCCGACAGCTTTCGGTAGAACACATACGGCTGGCGGAGTGACAGGCGTGCCTCGTAGTCGACGAGCGGGTACGAGCCCACCGCGCCAATGCCGGTTTGCCCGTTGAGAGACGCCGTGAACGACCGGGCGCCGCCCCAGAAGTTGCGGTGCGTCCACTGTGCAGTGCCGGTCAGGCCACCGTCCGAGTAGTACCCTGTCAGAGCGTTGATGTAGCGTGCGGGGCCTTCGCGCACCCGCACCACAATATCAACGGTAGAATCGCGTGGCTGGTCTTGGGCGATGTCCACGGCTGCAAGTTGGAAGAGGTTCAGGCCGAACACCTGCCGCTGCCCCTCGGTTAGATCTTGCTGCCGAAAGAGATCGCCGGACTGAAACGGAAGCTCACGGAAGACGATGACAGGCTGGACGGAATCGGCACCCTCCACCGTAATGTCGGCTATCAGGCCGCGAGGCCCGGCGTTGAGCTTGATGCGTACGTCGGCCTGGAGCGCCGTAGTGTCCACTCGCGTTTCGGCCGACGCATCGGCGAAGGCATACCCCCGGTCTCGCAGCCAGCCAATCGTTTGGTTCTGAAGGTGAATGAGGCGGTATTCGTCGAGTCGCTCTCCCTTTTGAAGGACGATGCGATCTCTGAAATCCATCCATTCGTCTTGGATGTCGTCGTCGAGCTGTTCTAGGGCTGTTTCCCCTCCCGGCCCGGCAAACCACAGGGAGTCGATCCTCACGGCCCCACCCTCCTCTATCGAAAACAGTACGTCTACGTCGTTGCGCGATGTGTCCAACTCCACATCATAATCCACCATCGCGCCGAGGAAACCATTACGGCTGTAAAACCGCTCCAGCCGGATGATGTCCTTCTGCAACTCCACCGGGCTGAAAGGAAAGACGCCGGGTTCAGGAATGATCGGGAGGGCGGAGAGGATCGATGCCCTCCAGCCGCGCTGGAAATATCCCGGTGCCGTTGTCGCAATCTGTGCTTTGAGTTGCGAGGGTTTGAAGGTGCGTGTGTCTACAAACCGAAAGTCTACCCGCCGCACTGCCGTTTCGTCGTTGACGAGATACAGTGGCTCCTGTGCACACGCCGGGCGTGTACCGAGGCCGGCGAGCAACACGAGCACGCCGAAAGGCGACAAAGTTCGGGCAAGCGCCACTGGGCCGTCAGGGGACTAAACGAGCCCGGAAACTACGGCGTGGGAAGTGGCTCAATGGGGTCAGGCTGTAGACGTTCCCGATGCCAATGCCGGAGTCGCAGATGTAAGTGAACCATCCTCTAGCACGCTTGCTGGCGAGGTTTGGGAGGCCTCTGAGGTCTCTGAGCCCGCCTCACCGCTTCTCCGCCGCTGCCGGATGGTTCGCCATAGCCGCCGGATGGCGGAGCGGCGTGGTTGATGCCGCTGCTCGTGCAGGGAGGCCACCATCGCCCCGACAACCAAAATGAAGGCAGATATATAGGCCCAAACAACGAAAACCAGAATCAACAGAAAGACGCCCTGCAAGCTGTCGAGCGCGTTGGCGCCTTCGGTAGCATCGTAGCGGAAGAAGCGGCCGGAGTACCTCGCGTAGAGGGTGAAGCCATTCTTGGCGCCTTCAAAGAGCACCGCCGTTACGGCAGCACCGACGGCGGCGCTTCGTAGAGGCGGCTTGGGGCGCGGGATGAAGTAGAAGAGTTGAGTGAACATCGCCAGCGAAATCGCCCACGGCACCAGCAGAGTCGTCATGCGGAGGATAAACCCCCAGCCTCGGCGCAGCGCCTCGGGGTCGAGCCCCGCATCCATGCCCCACGCCGTGGTCTGCACCTGCAACGTGTTCACGGCGAACGTCACGCCGAACGAGAGGACGAACAGCATCCCCACCTGCGTAGCCATTCTGAGGTCGAACGCGTACCCTTGAAGAAGTGGGCGGACTTCGTGGCGATCCGTACCCATTGCCCGAGATATCACAAACCGAAGCGTCCCGAACAGCGTCACCACCGATATTACGCTGGCCCTCTCCACTGAGAACCGGCAAGAAATGGAACGCTATGCCAAGCAGTTCGGGGGGAAAGTGCGGCGCATTGTAATCACGACCTACCCCTGCGACTATTGACAATCTTCCAACGTCCGTGCTATCTTTCCTTACAGCGTCAATCATATAAGGGCCTGACCCAATGGGTTCAATGTTAAGTTTACTAAATGGAAATTTCTCGCTGCTAATACTCTACCAGAGATGTCTAGGCAGAATACCGAGAGTTGTATTTTCCAAAAACGGAGCGTAGGGTTGTCTCAAAATAAATTGAATCTTTTGACCATTTATTTTTGTTACAGCAACACCATCCCAGTTTGCACGCTTCGGACTCTTCAGTGTCGGGTCTTGCGTTTTCTCTATGGTGAA
The DNA here is from genome assembly GCA_022564455.1 of Bacteroidota bacterium. The sequence continues at coordinate 178 of JADFLK010000009.1, read as the reverse complement.
GAGAATATCGTCAATAGTTATTGGTTCTCCATCGTGAAAAGTAATGTCATCTCTAAGTACAAAAGTGTAGTTGAGACCATCGTTTGATATTGTATAACTCTTTGCTAAATCGGGGACAAGCCCTCCGTCTGGCGTTGCCTTAAGAAGGCCTGAATAAACGAGTGCTGTGAGGTCCCTG
>JADFLK010000275.1 GCA_022564455.1 Bacteroidota bacterium | reverse complement strand
CATCGCCAATAAACTGGCAGCATACGTACATCGCAACACGCACGTGGATTGTGCTTGGGATCATCCTTCTGCTGATGGGTATGGCCTTCCCGTACCTCCTCCGCCGACGGACAAATCGATTGGCTACGGCATGAGCAACCACTGCACATGAAATAACCCCTACACCAATTGACACCGTCACATATCTCGTGCGGACATGGCATGCCATGTCCCTGACCTAATCAGTCAACCCGTCGTTGCACGGGCACAATGCTGAACCCGCCGCCGGAACGTGATAACCACGCTTCGGCGCTTTACTATTGCCGTACGTGTCGCTCGACCCCATCCGCCAACGCATTGCTGCACTTCCATTCTCCCGCCGTGTCCGCGATGAGGCCACAAAGTTGGCCCCAAATTCATCTCTGAGGCTGAAAGGCGTTGCCGGATCGTTGCCTGCATTTGTTCTGGTGGATCTGTTGGAATCGAACGTCGGACCTATGGTCGCACTGCTCGCCGAGAGTGAATCCGCCGACTACCTCCGCAGCGACCTCGAACAAATCCTCGGTTCGGATGCGAAGGTTCTTTTCTTTCCGCCAACGGGTCACGCGCCGTACGATCTGGAACAGCTCAGCGAGACGACTCCGCTGGTAGCGCGGGCTGATGCCCTGGCCCAATTAAGGGACGGCTTCGTGGGGATTCTCGTGACCAGCGTCGAGGCCATCAGCGAACTGGTGCCGCCGCCCGGATCGGTATCCGACGAAACGAAAACAATCAAGGTGGGAGAGGAGATACCTCCCGAGGAGCTGATGGACCGACTCGTCGGGCAGGGATTTGAGCCCGTGGAGTTCGTAGGGCAACCGGGTGAGATCGCCCTCCGTGGCGGCATTCTGGACGTATTCCCGTTCTCCGGCGGCTACCCCATCCGCATGGAGTTCTTCGGCGACGAGATCGATTCCATCCGCGAGTTTGACCCCACCAGCCAGCGATCGGTAGCACGGATGGAACGGGCCCGCCTCGTGCCCAATCTGGATGCACCGAGCTATTCCAGCGCCGAGCGAGTCACCGCCCTCGACTTCCTCCCGGCCGGCACCCTCACCGCCCTGTTCGATTCGCAGCGCCTCGTTGAGATGGCGAGCGAGCGATTCACCAACGCCGAAAAGCACTTCGACGAACTCTTCGATGATGATGAAGCCCCGCCTCCGCCAACGGCGCGGTACCTCACGGGCAATCATTTCGCCAAGCTTTTGAGCGAACGGCCGCGGTTGCTCTTCGGCACGTTTTCGGGGGAGAAATATTCAACTCTCCCCCTTAGCAAAACGGAGGCCAGGAGGGGGTTAATCGACCTCGGCGCCATTCCGCAACCCGGCTACAACGGCAACATCCGGCGCCTCCGCAAAGACATTGGCAATCGCAAGAAGACCGGCGAGGAGTTCTTCGTTCTATGCGACAGCAAGAGCCAGCGCGGGCGCCTCTTCGAGTTGCTAGGAGGCGATCTGGACCTCGGCAAAGAACCGGAGGCCGTGCTGCTCGTCGAGTCGCTGCACGAGGGATTTGAGATCCCGAGCGCGAGGCTGGCCGTTTACACCGACCACCAGCTTTTCAACCGTCACCACCGCCCTTCAGCCCGAAAGCGCCGCAAGGCAAAGGGCGGCCTTACCCTCCGCGACATCCAGGCCCTCAAGCCGGGCGACTTCGTTGTTCACGTGGATTACGGCATTGGGAAGTTCGCAGGCCTTCACCGCATCACGGTTCGCGACAAACAGCAAGAAGCCGTCCGTCTCCTCTTCGCCGCAGGCGACGAACTGTTTGTAAACGTAAGCGCACTGCACAGATTGCACCGCTATTCGGGCAAGGAGGGCCACCAGCCGAGGCTCACGAAGCTCGGCACCGGCGCGTGGGAACGGCTGAAATCGCGCACCAAGAAGCGCGTCAAGGATATAGCCCGCGACCTCATTAAGCTGTACGCACAGCGCAAAGCGTCGGACGGTTTTGCCTTCCAAACGGATACTATCTGGCAGCGAGAGATGGAAGCCGCCTTCGAGTGGGAGGATACACCGGACCAACTCGCTGCCACCGAGGCCGTCAAGAAAGACATGGAGATGCCGACGCCGATGGACCGTCTCGTCTGCGGCGATGTGGGCTTCGGGAAGACGGAAATCGCAGTCCGGGCGGCGTTCAAAGCGGTGCAGGACGGAAAGCAGGTCGTCGTCATCGTCCCGACTACCATCCTTGCGGCGCAGCATGTGGAGACCTTCACGAGGCGGCTGGATCGCTTCCCGATCCGCATCGGCCAACTATCTCGGTTCGTCTCCCCGGCCCATCAGAAAAAGACGATCGCCGATCTCAAGAGCGGACTTGTGGATGTTGTGATTGGCACACACAGATTGCTCTCGAAGGACATCGCATTCAAAGACCTCGGCCTGCTGATCGTGGACGAAGAGCAGCGGTTTGGCGTCGCGGCGAAAGAAAAGCTGCGGAGGCTCCGCCCCCATGTGGATACCCTCACGCTGACCGCTACGCCGATCCCTCGCACGCTCCAGTTCTCGCTCCTCGGCGCGCGCGACCTCTCCATCATGCAGACGCCGCCCCTGAACCGGCAGCCCATCGTCACCGAGATCCACACGTTCGATCAGGATCTCATCCGCGACGCGCTGCTGTACGAAGTCAACCGAGGCGGGCAGGCGTTCTTCGTCCACAACCGCGTTCAGACCATCGACGAGATGGCGGCCATGATCCGTGCGATGCTGCCCGATGTGCGCATTCAGGTGGCTCACGGGCAGATGCCGTCCGCACAACTAGAAAAGGTGATGATGGACTTCATGCAACGCAAGTTCGATGTGCTCGTCTGCACGAATATTATCGAGAGCGGGCTGGATGTCTCGAACGCGAACACCATCGTTATCAACCACGCCGAACGGCACGGGCTGTCCGATTTGCACCAACTCCGGGGACGTGTAGGCCGCAGCGATCAGAAAGCATTTTGCTACCTGCTCGTACCCAGCATTCACACGCTAACCAAAGAAGCCCGCGCACGGCTCCAAGCCGTGGAGGAGTTCTCCGATCTCGGCAGCGGCCTCAACATCGCCATGCGCGACCTCGACATACGCGGCGCGGGAAACCTTCTCGGCGCTGAGCAAAGCGGATTCATCGAAGATGTGGGCTTCGAGACGTACCACAAGATCCTCGACGAAGCGGTGCAGGAATTGCGGATGGAGGAGTTCACGGAGGATGTGAGCATCGCGCTGGACACGTTGGCGCAACGGGTGGGCTTTGCCCTGGTGACGTGCCGTGAGGTGCTTAATTGAGCAAGTTGTTTTTCCAGAGCTATCAGGAGACTGACACTGAGATTAGCTTCGACATGAAGGTGATGGACGACACTCTGCGTTACGACTATGGCTGGAAGCACGTGGTTATCACCAAACCCTTGAACCCTTCCTTGCTGACAACGTCCAAAGCCGCTTCCATCATATCGATGATCGACGCATCGATGGGATTCAGGGTGGGCTGCAACGAACTGTGAAATTCCAGGCAGATCACGCCATCGCCAATATCGATTAAGCTGGCGCACCAATTTTTTTTTAACTCATGGCCTTTTTCTTTTTCAATGCAGGAGTACAAACCGTTATTTATATGGCGACAAACTTCGGCACAAAGGAGATTGGTGCGGCCCCCGACCTGCTTATTGTAGCCATTATGGTCATCCAGGTATTTGGAATCGTTGGCGCCATTGGTTTTTCCCGACTCTCGGGAAAATTTGGAAATATCAAGACACTCATGGTCATCATGTCGATCTATATTGCCCTTTGTATTTGGGTCTACTTCATTTATGGACAAAACGTATTTATAATCGCCGCAGGATGTGTGGGGTTCGTAATGGGAGGATCCCAGGCCCTGTCTCGATCTACGTATTCCAAAATGTTACCCGAGACGGAGGACCATGCTACTTTTTTCAGCAT
>JADFLK010000274.1 GCA_022564455.1 Bacteroidota bacterium | reverse complement strand
GACCGCTGTGAGGGCGTACCCACGCCCGGTGCGGCGTATGTTTTTGCGTTCGACGGTGCGTCGTGGACGGAGGAGGCGAAGCTCACCGCCGCCGATGGCGCTCAGGCAGATTTCTTCGGCATTTCTGTGTCGCTCTCGGGCGACCGCGCCCTAATCGGAGCCCACCAAGACGACGACGCGGGCGATACCTCCGGCTCGGCATACGTGTTTGTGTTCGATGGCACATCGTGGACGGAAGAGGCCAAGCTCACTGCCTCCGACGCCGCTGCGGAAGATCATTTTGGTTACTCCGTCTCGCTCCTGGGTAACCATGCCCTCATCGGTGCCTATGGCAAAGACGGCACAAACGATGACACCGGCGCGGCGTACATATTCGCATTCGACGGGGCGTCGTGGACGGAAGAGGCCAAGCTCATCGTCTCCAATGCCTTCGAGGGCTACTTGGTCGGCTTTGAGGTATCCCTCTCGGACAACCGTGCCCTCGTCGTGGCCATCGGAGATGGCCACGACGGCCTAGGCTCCGGTTCGGCGTACATATTCGCGTTCGACGGTATCTCGTGGAACGAAGAGGCCAAGCTCATCGCCTCTGATGCCTCCTTCGTGGATCATTTTGGCGTAGGCGCTTCGCTCTCGGGCGACCGGGCCCTCGTCGGGGCTCACCAAGCGGGCATTGGTGCTCACGGCTCGGCATACATCTTCGACCTTCCGGCGTCAACGGAATTAACCGTTACCTGCGCCCCCGTTTCTCCACCCATCGTCATCCCGGCAGGTGGCGGCGGCTTCGCCTACGATGTTGAGATTACGAACAACGGCGCATCTTCAGAGACCTTCGATATCTGGATCGACATCGTCGGGCCCGGCGTAAGCCGGACATTGGGGCCTGCCACGCGGACGCTGGCGGCGGGCGCGCAAAGATCGCACACACCGAATCAGAACGTACCGGGCAGCGTCCCAACGGGGGCCTACACGCACACGTGCAACGTGGGCGCATTCCCCGTCGCTGACGCAAGCGCAGGCTTCGATTGGGAGAAATCGGCCGCGATGGCTCCCGGTGAGCCGAACGTGATCGACTGGACAACCGAGGCCGAGTTCGTGGCGGCACTTGGGGCGCATACATCGCCAGATGGGCGGCGGCCAACGTCGTTTTCCCTCCAGCCGGCCTATCCGAACCCCTTCAACCCGAGCACTACAATCCGCTTCTCTCTACCCGAACGGGCCTACGTGGAGCTCAAGGTGTTTGACCGGCTCGGCCGCGAGGTAGCCCGTCTTGTGGATGGAACCATCGAGGCCGGCCGCCACGAGGTTCTCTTCAACGCGCCGGCCCTTCCGAGCGGTGTGTACTTCGCGCGCTTCTCGGCCGGCGGGTTCGCACAGACCCAGCGGTTGACGCTGCTGAAGTAAAGTGCAAGAGCGGCCGGAAGGCGGGTGTGTGTAAGGCGCGCCCCACCGTCACCACCTACTACGAGCAGCTTCTACCACGTAATCACGCGATCTGCTTCCAGCTCTCCGATTGCCTCGGGAGTACGTCCTCCGGGTTGAGATCCGGGTGGAGGAGCGCTTCCGAGATATGCTCCATCCGCGTGCCCTGCGAGCCCTTGACGAGGATCACATCGCCGGGTTGGGGCTCATAGAATCGGCCCGCCCGTAGCGCAACTGCGAGGCCGGATGATGTAGGATGGAATGTTATCCGAGCCTGCTGCTCGGCAGGTAATGTTCCGACAGCAAGCGCCATAATAGGCCCCACGGCATGCACGGTATCGACGGATTTCACTGCAGCAGCAAGGACGCGGGTGTGCTCTTCGACCTCGGTTTCGCCCAACTCCAGCATGTCGCCGAGGAAGGCGATGTAGCGTTCGCCTGATTGCCGGCGCAATACGACGAGTGCGGCCAACGTGGCCTCCGGCGAGGCGTTGTATGTGTCGTCAATCAGCACGCTGTTGTTCCTTCCACGAAGCCGCGCCAGCCGCCCTTTTTCGGGTTGGATGTTGGCCAGTCCACGGTTGATGGCCTCGAACGACATCCCGAGTGCACGACCTGCTGCGCAGGCCGCCATCGCCGTGTAGATGGCGTGGTCGCCAAGGATGGGGAGTTCAGTTGTTATGTGTTCTGGCCGGATGTCGGACGCCTCGCTGCAACCGTAGAAGAGCGTCATTCCCTGATGGAGGTCCGCCATTGCACGGACGAGCGCGTCATCGCCATTCAAACAGGCGGTACCGTTTGCGTCCAGTGCCCGGACAATCTCCGACTTCTCCTGCTGCACGCCCACGATGCTGCCAAACGTCTCCAGATGGACGCCCTTCACGTTCGTCACCACCGAGACCGTGGGCGGGAAATAGGAGCACAGTTCCTTGATGTCACCCTTTAGTCGTGCGCCCATTTCGAGAACGAGCTTTGTCTCCGAATCGAAGTCAGCGTTGAGTAGCGTCAGCGACAGGCCCAGCGGCGTGTTCTTGTTGCCTTCGGAAGCCACGACATCAAACCCCTCCTGCAAGACTGCATGCACGGCCGTTTTGGTCGAGGTCTTACCCACCGAGCCCGTGATCGCCACGATGTCCGACGCGTGGAGGCGGACCTTCTCACGTGCCATCCTGATGAGGTAGTCCAGTGTGTTCTCAACGCGAATGACGTCGATGCCGTCCGACGCATCGATCTCAACCTCGGTGACAATGCCGGCCGCGCCCTTCTCTATGGCTTGCGAGATGAAGTCGTGCCCGTCGTAGACCTCGCCGCGAATTGCAACGTAGATGTCACCGGACTGAAGTGTACGCGTGTCGGTTGAATAGGCCATCTACCGCGTCGTTTTGATCTTTCCATCCCGCTCGTGGCGTTCGAGGGCAAGTTGGATGAGCCGGTCGACGAGAGCGCCGATGGGCAGCCCGGTGTGCTCCCACATCACCGGGTACATGCTGCGCAGGGTGAAGCCGGGAATAGTATTGACCTCGTTGATAAGGATCTCCTGCTGGTCCGTCAGGAAGAAATCAACGCGCGCCATGCCCTCGCAGCCGAGTACGCGGCATGCCTCTTCGGCCATCGTGCGCATCTGGTCCGAGATGTCGGCTGGGATGTTGTCGGCCGGGACCTCCATCCGCGAGGCATCGGCGTCGATGTACTTGGCATCGTACGTGTAGAACTCAGCCGTCACGACGATCTCGCCGAGGACGGACGCTCTGAGGTGCTCGTTGCCCAGCACGGCGCACTCGATCTCCCGCCCCGAGATCCCCTTCTCGATGAGGATCTTTTTGTCGAAGTCGAACGCGTAGGTGAGTGCGGCGGCGTAGTGTGCTTCCTGCCCAACCCTGGTGATGCCTACCGACGAGCCCGAGTTGGCCGGTTTGACGAAGAACGGCACACCGAACTCGTTCGCTACCTCATCGAAGGTCGGCAGACGCTCATCCGCTCGGTGGAGAACGCGGAACGGAGTGATGGGCAAGCCAGCGTCGCGGAGGAGGCGCTTTGTTACCTCTTTATCCATGCAGGCCGCGGAGGCCAGCACACCGGCGCCGACATACGGTATGCCGAGTGTGTGCAGGAAACCCTGAATCCTTCCGTCCTCGCCGTTCTGACCATGCAGCATAGGGAAGGCTACGTCGAGGTTGAGGTGCTGCAATTCAGTCGTTTCGTCGGATGTTGTGAGAAGTGCACCCGCGCCACCCATCGGCGAGAAAAGGATTTCGGCTGATGACGATTCCTCGGCCTCTTGCAGAAGGCGAGCCGGCGAGTCTTCCACGTGCCAGCGGCCTTCCCGGCCAATCAGGATCGGCGTGACACGATATCGCTCCGGGTCGAGCGCCTTATACACGTTCTGCGCCGATTTGATCGACACGTCGTGTTCAGGAGAGAGGCCGCCGTAGATCAGGCCGACGTGGAGTTTTCTCTTTACCATGAAAGCCTGGTGATGTGAAGGGTGAAGGGTGAAGGGTGAAGGGTGAAGGGTGAAGGGTGAAGGGTGAAGGG
>JADFLK010000273.1 GCA_022564455.1 Bacteroidota bacterium | reverse complement strand
CGGCAGCGACAAACCCGCCGGTAACATCGAAAGCGCTGGCCGCCACGACTACCGTGGCTATGGCTCCCAGCCCAACGGCAGCAGCCTGCACGCCGGCAAAAAGTGCTGCGGTGGCTCGGGCGTTCTCCAGGATGCGGCGCGCTTCTTCGTTCAGGTCGTAGGCGTCCAGTGCGCGGTCGGCCTCACGCATCACGTCTCGGAACACTTCGTCTCTATCGTAAAGGAAGGTGTCGCGTTCAACTTTCTTGGCGGATGCCGGTTCAGCCGAACGGTGTTGCTCGGCAATGTGCGCCGAGGTCTCGTTCCACAGTTCGTACACGTGCCGGAGAAGGGTGTCTACCGCAGCCCCCGTGCGCTCCTCAATCCGCCGCTCGGCGTTGCGGATAACCTGGCGGGCGAACTCCTCCTTGAACGCATCGCGGTTGCGGAGAAGGCGGAGTCTTGAAACGCGAATGGTGTCGCTCAGGAAGCGCACGCCGCGTTTTTCCATCTCCAGAAGCCTTATGTCTACTTCCGCAACAGCCTTGTCGAAGGCAGTTCGCAACTGCTCTTCCTTCTCCTCGAACCTCGTTCGGAGGGTTGCCAGGCCGGCTTCATCCTGCTCAAGGAGAGCAACACGCTCGCGTACGAGCGCTCCTACCGATTCAATGTGGACGTCGGCGGCGTCGAGGGGGGAGGTGAGCTTCAGGGCCAGCCGGTCGTTGGCGGTCAGGCTGTCCACGAGGAAATTCTGGAAGGCCTCAAACCCGCTCGACACCCAGCCGGCTTCCTCTTCGGGATGTTGAGGGTTGCGTTGCTTTGCCGCCAATGCCGCCCGGGCCGCGACCGGGAAGATCCGTGGCTCGAAACCCATGTGCTCGGAGAAGCCCTTGCGGATATGCTCCAAGACCTGCCCCAGCGATGCAGCAGGATCGGCTTCACCCTCCGCCATATCTGCCTTGTTGAGAACAACCACCAACTGCTTCCCCCAGTCTCCTTTGATGAACTCCAAAAATTTGCGTTCCGACTCAGACAAAGGGCGATCGAACGACGTAACGAACAGCACGAGGTCGGCACGCGGGATGAAGTCTTCCGTTATAGCCTGATGCTCCTGGATGATGGAGTTCGTGCCGGGCGTATCCACGAGGGCCAGGCCTTTGAGGAACGGGGCAGGGTAAGGCGCTCGGTAATGAAATCCCCTTTTCTGTGGCTTTCCGCCCGCTCGCCGTAGCGCAATACGGTAATCCTGTCGGTCGTCGGTACGGGGCCTTCCTCCATAACAACCTCGCCGAAGACGGCGTTAATAACCGTCGACTTCCCCGCGTTGAACTCCCCAACAACGACCACCAGGAAGAGGCTTGAAAGGCTCTCGGCTAGTTCACGCAGCCTCCGCACCGTTTGGCTTTCGGCCCCAACCTCCTCCAGAAGAGTGTGAAGCCGAGTCAAAAGCGTTCGTTCGCGTTCGAGGATGGCCTCGGCAGGGGCTGGCAGCAGGTCTGTCAATTGAAGGAAAAGGTTGAAGAAAAAATGCTAGTGACGTGGAATATCTCCATTCTGAGCAAAGTACGTGTTGGAAACGGGCCACGCAGCTTAGTACCTTGCCGCGCCAGGCACTCATCCATCTAAGCCACTCATCTAACCGAGCACGGTGGTATGTTGTGCCCTCCGCCCTTCCCTAAGAGGATCTATCCCTCACCCGTTCACCAGGAGGACACCCCATGTTGAATTTGGCACTTGTAGCCCTACTCTCCGGTTCGCTGTTTGCGGCTCCGGACGGCGACTGTAAAAAGAAGCGCACCTGCGAGCGCGACCAGGCACCCATAGCCGTGGAAGCTACCAACGACACTCGTTCCATTATCGGCGATACGTACGCCTTCGGCCGCGCGGCCGATTCCGCTCCCATCAAGCTCTGGGTCGAATTCGGCCGAGGCACGACCGAGGAGATTTATCTTCCCGACGGCACCGAGCTAGACACCGGAACCAATGTTACCGGTTTGCGGGGCGCCCTAGGCGTACAGTTTAACGTGGTTAACACCTCGAGCTTCAAGTTCGGTGTGGGCGGCCAATTGAACATTGCATCGGATGAGTTCAGAGTAGGAGGCGCAACGATAGCCGAATCAGGCTTTGGCCTCCAAGGTGCAAAGATCTACGGGATGCTTCGCGGCCGCGTTGTTGGCGTCCACGGAGGGTATTTCCTCGATCTGGCCAGTGATCCTGACGCAAGCAACACCATCACTGCGTCCGATCAGCTTGACGTCATCTTCTTCGGTGCCGATTTCGACTACCCGAGCGAACCCTTCCGTCTCTTTGGCGTGCTGGACTACTACATGCCTCAGGAAGGAGATGTTGTATTCTTCCAGGGCGCCGATGCCGGTGGCGGCGAGGGGACTGTGACCGTTACGCAAGCAGCAAGCGACAACATTCTCATGTTCACGATGGGCGCCGGCTTCCGTTTCAGCGTGTTTGAGTTAGGCGCAGCACTGTTATTCCGTGCGCAGGAGGACTCGGGTATCTTTAATGCCAGCGGCAGTAGCGCTGCTACCATCGCCCCGTACCTTCGGATCTCGCCACCCTCGCTTCCTGTTTCCATTTATTTCCAGGGTGCTGTAGCCCGGGAGTACGCGGATTACGGGTACAATCTCAGTGGTGGTAACGATGTCGTGTCTGGCTTTGGCGCTACGGTGGGTCTTACGATTGGCTTCGAGTAAGCAAAGCATATCTGAGTTTTCAAGGGCCGCTCCTGCAGCAGTGCAGGAGCGGCCCTTTTCCTTATAAGACTGTTTGCGTCATCCTGCCTGCGATGACGCCTCTCGACCGAGCTCCTCGTTGTCTCGCAGGACTGCTGGCCGGATCACCGATTCGATTGCGATCTCGCGTCTTGATCTCAACCGAAATGCGTCCGTCTCGGCGACAGAGCACGTAATTCAACAGCCTCTTTTGCAGCCAACGTTCATGCTTCCCGTCTGGCTCACCGACTCGGTTACGCCCAACCTTAGCCGAGCGGTGCATTACACCCTTCTTTGGGGATTGGAAGGTGTTGTGCTGCGTACGGTGGGGACATCGGACAACCGTGTTCCTTTTGTCAACGAGCAACAGCTTCGCACACGCCTGCAAGAAGCCGAGTTGCCGGTTGTAGCCATAGACCCGGGTCTTTTTGAAGGTAATGTCGGGGAGAAAGCCGCGTGGCTGAATGATCTGATGCTTTTGGATGAAGCCGCTGCATTTTGCAAGCGCATCCGATGCCGGACTATTCTAACTGGGGCTCTAGCTGGTAATGGTGAGGAGTTCGATGTGGTGATGGCAGCCGAAGTGTTGGGTCAGGCTGGAGTAATTGCTCAGCGGCATGAGATTTCTCTCGCTGTACGCAACGAAGCATTGTCGAACTGCGCATCGGGCGAGAGCCTGGCCGATCTCATCGCTGCGGTTGGCCATCCTTTAGTTTCCGCCGCGTGGAGCCCGGCGGATGCCTTGGAGGCCGGGTTCAGTCCAGCCGAAGGATTGGAAGCGCTCGCCTGCCGGGGCTCGGTGGCGCTGGTCTTTGTGAGAGACGGTGAGGGGGACGCATCTTCCTGGATTGACTGCATTCCGGGTGAGGGTGATGTAGGCTGGACTTCACAATTTCAGCGGCTCAGTGATGCTGGGTTCACGGGCCCGGCGTGCCTCGATGTGCGGGGAGACGCCCCAGCGAAACAGGGACTGGCTCAAGCCACGGCTCTCATCCAGTTGATTCGTACTACACAATCGGAACTCTGAGTGGCAGAACTCTGAGTGGAGCCACGTTCTATTGTGCAGAGCCCGTCTTCGACAGATTCCTGGATTCAGGACAAGCAGGCGGGCACGTATCTTCCGGCCCATCTTCGCACTTCCTCCCAGCGTTCCCCAGAGACGACTCTCAAACCGCCCTCCTGGGTTGTCGTCTTCGCATTCCGATGGCAAAATCGACCCGCAGCAAGCCGACTAGTAAGACCCGCAAGCCG
>JADFLK010000272.1 GCA_022564455.1 Bacteroidota bacterium | reverse complement strand
AACAAGCGCGGCAATTCCACCTTGCCAATCGGCTCGAAGTCGAGAAAAAAGCCGTCGGCTGAGTGGTGCAGCGCGTCCAGCTCTTCTCCGTGCACAGCTTCCTCTATGCTTTCACCATGCTCCTGAGAGGCTACCGGCCCAGCGAGGAGCGCGAAAGCAAAAAGACTGAGCAGGAAGGCCGGAAGGGGCCGAATGCGAGGCGCAAGAAACACTGGCGTCAACCCCCGTTTGACCGGGGTGGGCTTTCGGTAGCAGACGAAGGCACGGGTGGTGACGCACGGCGCTGCAACAGAATGATTTCCGCAGTCATGGCCACAGCGAACGGGGCGAAGAACGCGCCGATGAAGGCAACGCGGCTGACGGGCAAGAAAACAATCACGAGAGCCAGCAGGGCCAGCACTGCGAACATCCTCGCTACCATCCCTCCTAAGACGATCGCCATGAACGTCCCGTGCGACTTGTTACGCGCTACTCTGTACAACAGAAAGCTGGCCGCCGCATTCGCCAATCCGAGGGCAACGCCTAGGACGACACTCGTCCAGATGGCAGCTTCCATCAGGTTGCGCGAACCGTGCGCACGAAAAGGGAAAGACAGCCGCCGAGAGACCATGAAGTGAGGCCCCCGAACGGAAGATGGCAAAGTTAGATCGGCCCCGATTGCGGCGTTCGCAAGGGTCGGTGAATTCCAGTAGAAAGGGTTCGATACAAAGGACAATGCAATCTTGCGGCGAGAACACGTGCGCCGTTCGTCCCTCATGAGCAGACTACGATAGGGTCCGCTTACTTCCCTTCAGAGGCCTCTCCTCTCTTCTTCTTCCGACGCCTCGCTTTTTGTTTTGCATCCGCCTCACGCGCCATCCGGATGACGAGCGTGAATACCGCCACCATACCGAATACCGCCCCAAGGATCATCCCCCACGGCGTTGACTCAAGCCATCGGTCTACGACGTACCCGATCCCCACGAACAGTATCATCCCAAACGCGATCTGCATACCCAGCGTAAGGTAGGGTCCGGCTTCAATCATTCCTCGGCTATACGAGGCCATACCACCTCGCGGTGGTGCGGTGGATGGCTTGGCTGAGGGAGCGGCGGGCTCACCCCAATCTGCATTCTTCCAATCATCCCGCGCCCACGCGTCGTCGTCCTGCCAGGGATCACGGTCCCAGTTATCCCCGGTATGTACTTCACGTGGCGGATCAGACGAGGAGTCCGGCATCTTCAATCAAACCCGAACGCTTCCTTTCTGGACATCCGGGTTGCCACCAAGCCTGCGTGTCGGCCGAGAAACATCCACAGTGATCTCAGCCTGCTCAGATCGCTGTGGGCTAGATGAGCCGCTCATGTCGCAGCGGCCCGTAAACGTAGCGCCGTCTTCAATAACCAGCTTGGCCGTGCGAATGTCGCCCTCAACGACGGCTGTGGACTTGAGAACCAATCGCTCCTTCACGGAGATCTGGCCATTCACTGTCCCACCGATTTCGGCGGTGATCGAGACTAACTCACCGTCCACAATTCCCCCCGGCATAATAACGGTACGCCCCTGCACCTCTACGTTGCCTTTAACGGTGCCACTAATATGCACGTTACCGCTTGAGCGTAGTGTACCCTCAATTACCGTGTCCTTACCCAGGATGTTATGCTGCTCGGCAGGATTTGTTGGAGAAGGTGTGTTTCGAGCCATGGGGATGGGGGTTTGCTATGAGGCGAGTGGTTTATTTAAGGCCAAACGTGGACGAATCCAAACACCACGTAAAATTATGGGGTCACAAAAAACGTACGGGGGTCCTGCGCAAGCCCGTTACGCCAGAGTTCAAAGTGGAGGTGCGGGCCTGATGTTATCTCGCCGGAGTTGCCGCTGAGTGCGACCGTCTCCCGGCTGCTTACGTGGTCTCCAACACGTTTGAGGAGGCGGGCATTGTGCTTGTAAACCGAAAGGTAACCATCGGCGTGTTGAACGGCCACAACGTATCCACCCTCGTGCGTCCAGTCTGCAAAAACCACGTACCCGTCTCCAACGGCTCGGATGGGCGACCCTTCATCGACGGCGATATCAACGCCGAAATGCCCCGTGCTTGCATTGAAGCCGCGCGTGAAAAGCCCCTCGGTTGGTGGGAGGGCCGGGAGCCGCAGGCTAGTGAGGTAGGCCTCGGCCACGGAGCCAGGCAACGGTTCGGCATCACCACTTACGTCGAGCCAGCGAAAAGGAATAGCCGGCTGTTGATGGCCGGTCTGGCTGGCCGATACCGGCTCGTCCAACGTAACACCTAGCATCGCCTCGACTTCGGCTGGTGCAGGGAGAAAAGGATCGTCGGAAACGGGCACGGTAGTAATCAAGCTATCAAGGTCGCCCGTGATCAGCGCCCTGAGCTGGGTGATTTGGCGATACTGCATAGCCACGGAGTCCTCGAATGCCGCCGCCCTCCGTGAGTTCATCTCCGCCACCTCCCGGTAATCTTCCAGGTCGGTTCCCCCAAATAGACCCCGAACTGGAGTAAAGAAAAAGACGCCGAAAACAAGAAGCGTGGCCGACAGCACAATCAGGCCAACCACAAAAAGAAGCCGCCGGGGTTGCACCTCATACTGCCTCGGCGAGGCCATGGTGTCCTGCTCAAGCAGAACTATCGTCCTGGTGGCTCCAGGATGAGCAAACAGATCACGGAGAAACAGGAGATTCAAAAAATCTGACCGTCAGAATTGCAAGCGAGACAAGCACGCTGCCTAAGAGGCTGTTGAACTATTGGTGTTTTCGCCGGCGTGGCGGATTGCTCAGGCGGCAAGCCTGAAGCAGGACGGCGAAGCAGCTTTTTGCCCCGCAGTATGGCAGAGCGGAAGGCTCCGGATCGAGAGCGAGTCTGCGCAACGAGCCGCGATAGCCCGTTCGCTCGATAGGTTCTCGAAGAGCCCGATCCGGACGGATACCGGTCCGAGCAGCATCTTAAAGTAATCAAGCGGATCGATGGCGGGAAGACCTCGACCATACGAATCGTAGAGCGAGTGAACCTGCGCGGGGAAGCCCATCGCGATGAGCGCCTTATCGAACCTGGTGTAGAGCGAATTGGCGGGCGTCGAGACGATCTCTTCTATTGCAATCCAGAGCGACTGCTGCGCCAACTTGGCCATCGATTGGAACATTGGCAAACAGGGATCAGGTAAAAAGCACGACAACAACAAAATAACCGCACAAACCCACGAACATGGGCTATTTCAACAGCCTCTCAAGGTTCTGTGCGCAGTACGCTTTCATCCTCGTCTTCATCATCTATCGAGGAATCATCTATCGAATGGTGCTTGTCACCACGACGGCGGCGCGGTATCAGCGCAGCGCGGATAGCCGCACGCTTTCGGCGTCCACTTTCCGTACCGGCTTCGACGTGGAAGCCTTCGATTACAAAGGCGAACATCAGACCCATTGCCAGCCCGAACAGCGCACCAATCAACACGATCACTTTTCTGCGCGGACGGGTGGGAAGTAGCGGCACTACCGGCCGATCCAATACAGTTATTACCGGGCTTGCGCGCTGCACTTCTATCTCTGCCTGTTTCAGTTCACCCTGATACTGGCCAAAGACATTGGTAGCAAAGTTCACCTCATCCCTTAGCCGGTCGCGTTCGGCAAGAAGCCGCGCCGACGTGAGACCTCGGTTTTGATCTTCGAAGCGGGCGAGGACTGCACGCGCACTTCGGAGGTCGGCTTCGGCGCCCACGGTACGTTCGCGGATGAACTCGTGGTCTTCTCGCGCCTTTTGGGTCAGAAGCGATTGGACGCGCGTTTGCAATTCTTCGACCAGACGGCCGACCAGCGATGCAGCCAGAGCCGGATCCTTGGCCGCAACCGAAACCGTCATCAATCCGGTCTCAGCATCGGCATCTACACTTATCATCTCGCTCATTGATTCCATGGCCTTCTGTTGTTCACACGTATACGCTACGGACAGTGTATCGGCAACAGGATGGAATCTTTCCTCGCC
>JADFLK010000008.1 GCA_022564455.1 Bacteroidota bacterium | reverse complement strand
CTTGAGGTTCGCGAGTCCATACTGCCCGGCCAGCACTGCATCGTCTCCCAGGTCTTCATTCTGCGCGCGCGGATCGGTGGCAACCACGGCCTCCATCACGAACCGGAGGCGCGGGTCCGTAACGGCCCGACGAGCAATCTCACTGGTCATCGGTTTTTCGGCATCGGTATCGGCGCCGGGAAAAACGCGATAGCCCCACTCGATGGCGTGGATGTCGTACTCGCCGATGTCGGGCGTGAAGCGCCGCACCCCGTCGCCCGGTTGGGCCACGTAGTTGAAACGCGCGTAGTCCATGATGGAGGGCGCGGTGCCGTGGGCATCGGTGTAGGTGCGCGAGCGCAACGAATCGACGGGCACAGAACTGGACGCATAGAAATTGTGCCGCAGGCCGATTGTGTGGCCAACCTCGTGCGCCGATACGAACCGGATCAGTTGGCCCATCACGTCCTCGTCAAACTCAACGCTACGTGCCTCGGGGTTTGCCGCGGCGGTCTGGATGAAGTACCAGTTCCGAAGCAGGTTCATGATATTATGGTACCAGTTGATGTCGCTCTCCAGAATCTCGCCGCTGCGCGGGTCGTGGACGTGCGGGCCGCTCGCATTCTGGACCGGAGACGCGAAATAGCGGATCACCGAGTAGCGGATGTCCTCCGGGCTGAACTCGGGGTCCTCTTCCGGCGTAGGGGCATCACGAGCCTCAATCGCGTTGCTGAATCCAGCCGCCTCAAAGGCAGGCAGCCAATCCTCAACGCCTTGTTTGAGGTACGGAATCCAGCGCTCCGGTGTCGCGGGGTCGATGTAGTACACGATAGGCTCCACCGGATCGACCACTTCTCCACGGGCATAGGCCTCGGGGTCGCTGGGCTCCAGACGCCAGCGTGTGACGTACGTACGCCGGTCGGCTTCCTGTGCTTCGGAACCGTAATCGGTTTGCGTAAGTGCGAAGAATCCGACCCGCTGATCGAACAGGCGTGGCTGCATGGGCACCTCCGGGAGCAGGATCATCGAGTGGTTCATCTCTAACGAGATCGTACCCGTCGAACTGTTGGAGGGCGGCTCCTCCGCCTCGTACGTCTGCACAACGCGGATTTCGATATTTTCAGGATAGCTCGATGCGCGCGTAATGAACGACCGATCCGAGTCCATCCGCTTAACCTTGTAGCGCTCGCGCACTGACTGCGGCATCCCGAGAAGTGGCGTGTCCTTTGCGTAGAGATCAGTGACGTCGATGACGACGCCCGTCGTGTCGATGACGGTACCCGTTGAATCGATGACGGTACCCGTTGAATCGATGGCGGTACTCGTGGTATCAATAGCGTACGCCTCAATGTCAATACTGGCGATGATGGGCTCGAACGACGAATTTCTAACCGCCTGGTAAACCGGCAGCGAATCGCTCGCGACGATGTTGTAGCTCACCGTGCGCAGAAGGATGGTCCTGGCGTGGCGCTCCCAGCGCACCACCTGCGTATTCGCCTTCTGGCCCCCATAACCCAGATTCTCGGCCGTCCGCGCGATGCGTGAAACGAGCAGCATCTCGCGGCCCAGCAACGAATCAGGGATTTCAAACAACACCTTTTCGCCCTCATCGAACCAGTGGATGTCGAAGAGGCCTTCGTCGGTCTCGGCCTCGTCGGTCACGACCTCGCTATACGGTTTGATGTCGTCGTCATCTCCGGATTCCTCTCCATTGGAGCCGTCGGGTGGTGTAGCCGATTGTCGTAATCCTGAGCAAGCAGAAAGGGCAAGAAGTAGGGATAGGCCGAGCGGGGCCAGCGTTCGTAGCAAATGCATCCAGGTGGGTGATGTTGGATTTCGGATTTCGGATTTCGGATTGCAGCTTTGAACTTTAGAATTGGGAGTTTGGAATTTGGTACTACGGCAGCGGCTCGAAAGTCCAACTGAGCACATACGCCGACTCAGACGGGTGTGCTAAAATAGCAGCAGTTGCATGCCCTCCGCCAAGTCTGGCCACCGCTTCGAGAATAACCTCGCCGTTGTGGAGAACCGTGATACTTCCAGGCTCGTAGCGGACACCGATTCGGTGCGCATAGTCGTCGGGCGGAAATGCCGGAAGATCAGCGCGTCCGAGTTCGCTCAGTGCAAAGCCCTCGTCTCCGAGATTCAGAACTACGCTGTTTCCATCCGCGCCCCCCTGCATATAGAACTCAACGCGGAACATCGACGGCATTCGCCTGCCGGCCTGAAGGGGCTCCCCAACAATCTCAAAAACGACATCACCCCCGCCATCCTGAAACCGAACCACATATTCGGTCTCGAAACCAACTCCCAGATCCATTCCAACGTCGTACCTGATCACGCCCGGATGCTCGTCCGCACTGATGCTCACAACACGAACGGCGTCGCCCAGGTACGCGCCCGACGCCAGCGCCCGCTCGGCGGAGTCGTACTGCCTCTGTGTCTGAACCTGGAGTAGCGTGAGTTCAGCCACAGTCATCGTCGAAAAGGTGGCTGCTCCGTCCACTGTGATATCTCCGGCGCGAATCAGGTCAGTCGGCATCGGCGAAACTTCCGGGAGTATGACCGAGTCGCGGCCGACCAAAGGGTCGCCCGTGTTTTGTGAGGAAACCGGTTTGGGCGCACAGCCTGCGCCGAGACCCATACTTCCCATGACAATCAAAGTGAGCGTAGCAATAAGACGATTCATGGCGGCAGTTCAGGACGTGTGTTTCAGGGCATGAGAGGGGTGGGGCCACAGAATAACGCATGCGTGAACGAAGTCGTGCACGGCACCACGATCACTGCCCCAGCGCGTTGCGGAAAGCGACGAGCCGATCCGTCTGCCGAGTGGGGTCGAACACGTACACAAGCGCGGTGTACAGATTCTGCTGCAAGCCAAGGTTTCGGTTTGGCGTCGCAGTAGGATCGTCCACGTAATAGCGGTAGAGGTAGAGGCCCTGCTTGAGCAACAGCGTGCCCTCGTAACGGCCGTCCTCAGGCACCCACGTGAGGGTGTTCTGCGGGTCGATCTGCCAGTTATTGAAGGCGCCCGTTACGATGACCGGGCCGCGCGCCTGTTGCTCGTTCTCAGGTACGTAGCGGAACCGGACATCTACATACTCGGCTTGCGTATCAGCACTCCCGGCATCCAGATACACCTCCTCGATGACCGGCTGTCCCGTCAGCGAAGCCTGGCTGGTTTCACTGCCAAACCGTGCGTAATCAAAGTCCAGGCTGGCGGTATAAGGCGAGGTTGAGAAATCCACGCCCGCAATCTGCGACCCGACTTGCAGCAGGCCCAGGTTAATCTCATAGATGATCTCATCGGATGTAAAGGCCTGGTCCCTGGGCAGGTGGAACTGCAGGAGGGAGAGATCGATGATGGACGGTTCCGGCGCGCAGCGTGTTTGCTCGAAACGGCCGTTCCGCACAAAACACGCCGTGTAGTCGAAGGCCTGCACGTTTGCCAGCCGCGAACCAGGGCGGATCTGCACAACCGGCTGGAGGATGGATCCCCCAAGCGAAAACCCCGAGCGGAAGGCAAACTCCACCTCGGCCGCATCCTCACTCACAAAAAAGGCGCGCTCGAAAAGAGGCTCGTCCTCGTACCCCTGCTCGGCCACGCGGATGATGTAATTGCCGCTCGTCAGAAAGTCGATGTTGGCGTTGGGGAAATCGTAGCTGTAGTGGACGTAGCGCACCTCGGTCGCGCTGGAGGGGTCGTAGCGTCGGATGTCGTCGCTCAGAAACGAGCGCAGAAACTCGGAGGGCAGGAGGTCGCGCTTCCAGGTGCGGTCGGCGTGGTAGAAATAGACCGAGAGCGGGCTGCCCGTCCCGTCCTCCAAAATGTCGAACGCGAGCGTGAGCGTGCCGCCGGAATTAAGCGTGTGGATGGGTAGCGACGACTCGTCGCCCGTGCGGAAAAGCTGCACGGTCTTGACCGCCTCGTCCGTGCGGGCCAGCGTGAAGCGGTGCGAGGCGCCGCCGGATGCATAGAAACCGGCGTCAACGGGCAGGTAGTCGCCATTTTCGGCCAACTCCTCCGAGCCCACACATCCCGCTAGCCAAAGCAACACGACGGCGGCACAGAAGGTGATTTGGCGGACGGCTTGCATCGAAACCAGGCGGATCAGTTTGAGAAGATAGACGCCACGACTTAACGGCGAAAGGCCGAGCGATCACCAATTCGTCCCTATTCCTGCCAATTTAGGAGTCTGTCGGATTCAGAAACCACCGAGCCTTGGCCATAAGGTCTTCCATCAGGAGCGCAGGCCCGCTCGCTCCCTCCTGCCGATAGGCGGCAGCGGCAACCTCAGCGTAGTGGAAGGAGGTGGAATAGTCCCTCGCCCGGCCGGCATAGTGCGCGAGGAGCGCCAAGCGAACCCGCTCAACCATTTGTTGCTGCCCCGCATCTACGGAGCCAATCTGGCTATCGAATGACGGA
This sequence comes from Bacteroidota bacterium, assembly GCA_022564455.1. The sequence goes on along the minus strand of JADFLK010000008.1, from coordinate 10,402 downwards.
AGTTGCCGAATGGCCACCAGGGCCGAGGCTGCATCACCCGCTGCGCTTCGGTTAGCGGCCGCGAAGAACCACAGCGCAGGTTCGTCAGCGGCCAGGGTTTCGAGTCGTACCGCTCGCGCCTCTGAAGTGCCCGGACTGAACACGGTGCGCAGCCCACTGACTGACAACCCACTCCGCAGGATAATCCCAGCTTTCGACCGCCGGGCGTACGGAGGCAGTCGGCGGAAGGCTTCAGAATACATCGCCCCGGCGGCGACTGAATCAGACAGGCTCTTGTAGCCGTCCGCCAGCGCGCCGATCAGCCGCACGTCAACGTCACTCGAAACGTGCCCGTCCTGCTCGAAAACAATGGCTTCCAGGCGCACGAGGACTTGGGATACCTCGCTGCCGGTGCCAATCAGAAGGCGCATCCGCCCCGCAAGCGCCGGCACGAAGGTGGAGTCCCGATCCAATGCCGCCAGGTAGAATTGCAAGGCAGCCTCCACGTCGCCTTGCTCGGCGGCGTCAATGGCGCTACGGGTGAGGCGTACCTCGCGCGGGACGTGGTGGGGGCAGTGCCGCTCGAACAGCGAGGGCTGGGTGAACCGCCACGTGGCGATGGCCACAGCCTCCGAGTCAGGTTCGAGGGCGCGAATGTCGTCCTCCCAGGCTGCCGCCAATTCCGGCAACGATTGCCCGTAGGCCTGTTGGAAATCTCCCGTTCTGTATGCGCTTCGCATGTTTTCGGGACCATGCCGATCCAGCAGAAACCGTGCAAAAGCACCCGACGTGGCGTACGACACCGCGCCTCTCCCCGACCAGAACCCGAACGGATTCATGGCTCGAACGACGGCCTCGGCCGGGCCTGCATCCAACCTCCCGAACTCCCCCACCGCCTGTTCAAGCGTGGCAGCAACCTGATAGCGGGCCTCCGGCAGGCCGTCGGGTGGTTCAACAGCCACCGCCAGGCCTTCTACCAAACCCACTGCCGTTGAGGCGCGGATGATCGGCATCCCGAACTCCCGCGCGAAGACGTGCGCCAGCTCGTGGCCGAAGTGCTCGGGGGAGAACTGCTCGGCGAGCATGTGGATCTGCGGCGTGTGCAGCCAGACGGGCGTCACACTCGTCGTCCGCGAGCCGATGAGAGCCGCACGCGTTTCCGGGTTGGGGTAGAGATAAACGTGGATGGGTTCGTCAACCTCCACGCCCAGTTGCTCGCGAAGCTGTTCGTACCGGTAACGGTGCTCGTCCTCAATCCACGCCAACTCAGCCTCGGTGAGCGAGCCCGGCTGGTAGTGGATCACAAACCGGCCCAGATCCCGTTCCGCTTCCAGCACACCTGCAATCTGACTGGCCGACGTATTGATTCCCAGCGATACCCCAAAGGCGTAGACCAGGGCGATGGCCACGGCGATCAGCGCGCCCGACCGAACGAGGCGTCGGCGCTCCTCGCCAACCCCGTTGCGAATCCAGAACCAGCGACCCAATACAATGAGCCACACGGCCCACAACAGCGTCAGACCGCGAAACGCAAACAAGCCGGATCGGACGGCCAGTTCTTCGTCATAGATCGGCCCGAGAACGCCGCCGAAAACGTGGTTGTACGTGTAAAGCTGCGGATGGAGTAGCAGATCGAACGCTACCGGTACGACGACCATCAGCAGTCCGAGCAAGCCAAACCAGAGCCTCGGCCAACGCACGCTTGTACCCGTCAGCACGTACGCCAGCGCCACGGCGAGAATCACACTCGGAACCGTGAACAGCAGGAAGAGCCCGCATCCGAGCATGTACCCGCAGTTTGCCCGCCAGGCGAGCGTAGCCGTCAGCAACAACCACGGGATGAACAGCAGGCCCACCTGTGCGACCAACATGCGCCGCAACCCGTATCCATCCTTGAACAACCCAATGACTGAGAAGCCTGCAATGAAAAACCCGGCCGCGGCCAGCAATGCCGCGGCCTCCACATGCAGGAGACCAAGCAGCGGCGACGGCCACAGCGCCAGGCAAAGCGCCGCGTAAAGGAGTGCAGGAATGCGAAGACGCGGCAACACCGATGGTTTCCGAACGGACTTACAACAGCGTGAAGGATACACCGAGCGAGAGCAACTCCTTGAACTGCAAATTCTGGCTCACATCGCGGTCGAACATGGTCACCACACCCAGGTTCACGCTCAGAAAGTCGTTCACCTTCATGGCGATGTCGTTCTCGAAGATGGTATCCGGAGCACTAGTACCAAACTGGTTCACAGCCTGAAAAGCGCCCAGACGAGACGTCCACACCACGTTCTCCATAATCTGCCGCTGCGCCTGGATAGCAAGGTCAAGACCGGCCTCCACACGTACCGATTCGTCGAGTGCGTTGCCGTACACCGGCCGGAGACGCTCAATACTGACAATCGTCTCCTTCACACCCACCCCGAACCGCGCCGTGTACCAGCTTCCAGGATCGTACGTCACCCCGACAATCTGCGTGAGGTACGCCGGGGAGCCAAACGCCGAAACCTGAAGTTGTTGGCCCGCCACAACGGGGAGCGATGCCGGGTAGTCCATGGGCTCGGGGTTGTAGTCGAAGCCCTGGGCAAATTGTGAGCGGGCCTCCAATGCAAACGTGGGCTGAAAAACACCCGTAGCCTGGTACTGGAGGGCGAAAGCGTAACGGATAAGGTCGGCGGCTTTGCGGAACGCCAGCGTGTCAAGCTTGAACTGTCCAAACTCCAGATCCAGGTTGTGGACCTGTTTGAACGCGCCCAACACGCGCTCAAACCGCCCGGCCGCCCCGGAATTGAACGCAAGCGCGTTAATCCCGCCCTCCTGCCAATTGGAGTAGGCAGCCTGGCTGGCTGCAAGAGAAGCCAGGACTGAGCTTTGCCAACCATCGGACTGGGTGAGGGGGGTCGGATCCTCGTCTTGCGCGTGGAGCGCTGCGGCGAGAACGACGAAAAGGGTAACGGCGAGTAGAGAACGAAGCATGGCGGTAAGAAGTAGCTGTTGAACGAATCGGTTCGGAGCACTGCCACACGCCCATACGCCGCTCGTCGTACCTGATTGGTCGAGAGTCGGCGCCACAATACCGCTAGTTCGAACCGCACGCGGACAAATAAAAGAGCCGCACCAGTATCGGAGCGGCTCGAGACAAGAAGGGAAGGGCTCGGAGAGCTTACATCGAGTTCTTCTGGTTCTGAACTTCGATGCGAATTTCTTGCGCCATTTTCTTCAACTCCTGCATGCCTTTGCGAACACGCGTGCCGGCAGCCTTGTTCTTTTTGCCATAAAACTTGTTGAAGTCGTCCGACAAGTCGGCAACAAAACTACTGAGCTGTTCGAAGCGATCAGCCATTGATTCCTCCGGTATTACGGGTGATGTGGAACGGCGCCAGGGCGCGGACAACGATGTGCCGGAAGCCAAGCCGCCAACGAGTGCATACGATCAATGTACTGTGCACCCCCCCAAACAGTCAAGAAAAAACGGCGATTCTCGCGCATTCAAGGGGGGTTTGCATCAAACAGGCCGGGCTCTAACCATCCTGTGCCTCCAAAACGGTACCGCCGGGGGGGCTCTCTCCTGCCAGCGCGTGTGGCGTAGTCAATCGAACCCTAACGGATGCGGCGACCCTGCGAAGCACCTCTACCTCCGTAACTGAAGGGAATGAAGATAGGTCGTTTACGCTTAAGGTTGGGAGGTGCTTGGCTCCGTCAAACAGCCCAGCCTTCCGATTCGTCGTGAAGGCCACGACCGTGGCTTCTACCCCGGTTGCGGCTTCTACGGCCAGCGCCAGTGCAACGAGCACCTGCGCGGGGTCAGCTTCCGTGAATTCATCCGCTGATGTGCCCACGAGGCCACCGACCACCGGAATTCCTCCCTGCCGGGCAAGGGCTACCAGCCAGTCAACCGTGCCTGCTTCAACATCTCTCCTGCCGGATCTTCGGAGCAAACCCCGATCAACCCCGAACACGCCCACCGCCGGTACTCCCGCGTCGTTTAGCTCGTGGACGATACGGCGGTTCAGGTCGCGGATTGCGCGTTCGATCAGCTGCTGAGCCGCCGGACCGTTCTTCTCCTCCTCCGTCAATAAACCACGAGCCTCCAACGCACGCTCGGCCTCTTCCCCGCTACCGTGTACGAGAATCAGCGGCCCCACGTGGGCTTTCACATCCCCCGCAAACCCCCGCAAGAAAAGCGGGTCGCCGAGATGGTAGGCGTCGAGGTAAACGAGGAGGATCGGGGCTTCGATGTTCATGCTGGAATGATAGCCGGAAGAAAGGGCGAAGGGAAAGATGAATGGTGTAAGATGAAGCCTGAAGGGTGAGGGGAAAGGTGGACCAAAAAATCCGAAGCACAAAGGCCTAAGAGCATTCCCCTTGGCTGTCTGGACTAGCGGGACAGTTTTCGATGCGAAGCGAGAAAACAGGGCGTGGATTGGCTGGGGCTCGGCAAGGGAGACATCCAGCCGTCTGGCAAGGAGGAGGCCTTCCAGCGCGCTGTCCGGAGCACCCACTGACTTTATTTGGCCCTCGGTGATCCCCGCCAGACGGTTCTTGCGAATGAGTAGGTAGACCCCTTCAACAGCCTCCAAGGAGGTTTCAATCAAGGGGTCCCACTTCCCAGCGGGTGCTTGCATCCGGTACAACTCAACCAAACCACAACGACCATGTCTGATACACACACTCTCAAACGCCTTATCACTCTCCCCTTCAGGGGAGTACCCCGCCGTATGGCGGGGGGGAGGGGTGTTGCCACGGCGCATGCCGTGTTGCTCTCGGCACTATTACTCGTACTCGCTGCCCCTGCGCTGATGGCGCAGCCCGGCACGGTGCTGTCGCACCAGAAGATCTCCGACACGGCCGGCGGCTTTCCCGGAACCCTGGATGACTTTGACCGCTTTGGCGGCTCGGTGGCCCTCCTGGGGGACCTGGACGGAGACGGAACCCAGGACATCGCCGTCGGGGCCAGTAGTGATGACGACGGGGGCAATGATCGTGGCGCGGTGTGGGTCTTGTTCCTGAACACGGATGGCACGGTCAAGAGCCACCGGAAGATCTCCGATACCGAAGGCGGCTTCACCGGAACCCTGGATGACTTTGACCGCTTTGGCTGCTCGGTGGCCGGCGTGGGGGACCTGGACGGAGACGGGATCCAGGACATCGCCGTCGGGGCCGCTTTCGATGACGACGGGGGCTCTGGGCGTGGCGCGGTCTGGGTCTTGTTCCTGAACGCGGACGGCACGGTCAAGAGCCACCAGAAAATCTCCGACACGGCCGGCGGCTTCACCGGAACCCTGGATGACGATGACGGATTTGGCCTCTCGGTGGCCGCCCTGGGGGACCTGGACGGTGACGGGATCGAAGACATCGCCGTCGGGGCCGTTTTCGATGACGACGGGGGCCTGGATCGCGGGGCGGTGTGGGTGTTGTTTCTGAACACGGACGGCACGGTCAGTAGCCACCAGAAGATCTCCGACACCGAAGGCGGCTTTACCGGAACCCTGGATGACGAGGACCTTTTTGGCATCTCGGTGGCCGGCCTGGGGGACCTGGACGGAGACGGCAAGCGCGACATCGCCGTCGGGGCCTATCTCGATGACGACGGGGGCTCCAACCGCGGCGCGGTGTGGGTGCTCTTCCTGGACGGTATGGTGGTACCGAACGAATCGGCACCCGCCGACACACCCGGTACGCACCTGCTCGAAGCGGCCTACCCGAACCCGTTCAACCCCGAGGCCACGTTCCGCTTTGCAGCTTATGAGCAGCAGCGCGTGCGCGCAGTCCTGGTTGATGTGCTGGGGCGCGTGGTCGCCACGCTCTTCGAGGGAGAGGTAGCAGCCGGCCAGGTGCAGACGGTTCGTATCGACGGCGCCGGCCTTCCGAGCGGCACGTACGCGGTTCGCCTCACCGGCGAGACCTTCAGCGATGCACTGACGGTGACGTTGCTCAAATAGGTGGCTCAGGGAGCAGTCTCGCACCATTGCGAAGGCACAAACGCCCCGCTTGCGTAGGCAGACGGGGCGTTTTTGGGCCTGGCACGGATCACTTGTGGATGAATGGACGCCGTGTCCTACCTTCCGGTAGGGTCTGTCCTTCCAGCACGCTCTGCCCGATGCCAACCGAGCCAACCACCACGCAGCTTCTCGTTGAAGCCCGTCAGGGTGACGGCGATGCACTGGACGCGCTGCTGCCGCGCGTTTACGACGAACTGCGCGTACTCGCACACGCCCGGCTTCGCCGTCACCGGCCGGGTGAGACGCTGAACACCACGGCGCTTGTCCATGAAGCCTACCTCAAACTAACCGCCGGTGAGACGCCCTCGTTCGAAGACCGGACGCACTTCTTCGCCCTCGCCGCGCGCGCCATGCGCTTCGTCCTCATCAGCTATGCCCGCGAACGAACGGCGCAAAAGAGGGGCGGTGGCACACCCGATTTACCGCTCAACGAGGCTGTCGCAGTATCCGCCTCGGATGCCGCTGACACGGAAGCGCTCGACCTCCTAAGCCTCGACGCCGCCCTCGACCTCCTCACTTCTGTCAGCGACCGCTTGGCAAAAGTCGTCGAGTACCGCTTCTTCGGCGGGATGACGCACAAGGAAATTGCCGAAGCGATGGGCCGCTCGGTACCCACCGTCAAGCGCGACTGGCGGCGCGCGCGGACCTACCTCTACCAGTTCATGCAGGACGGCGAGGCGGGCGATGATCCGTTCACCGACGGTTCTGCGATTTAATAATAGACAGCCCATGTTGCTTATTGCGTATTCCGTATTGCGTATTGGTTGTCGAAGGGCACACTTGCGCAATACGGACTACGCAATATGACTGGGCAGATCCCTCAGCCGCCAGTCCTTTCTACCGCCTTCGGCCGTCCGCGGCCGGTGGTCTTCAACCGATGAACCTCCTTTCCCCCGATCGCTGGGCCGAGGCCGATACCCTCTTCGATGCGGCGCTCCAGCGCCCGCCCGATGAGCGCACCGCCTTCCTACGTGCCAGGTGCGGCCACGACCCCGACCTCTACCACGCGGTGGCGGCCTTGCTCGAAACCGATGACGCGGCCGAACGCGCACTCGGGGAAAGCGCGACGAAGTTTGCTGCCCGCCTCCTGGAAGACCTCGGAGAGGAGCCAGAGGCCGACCTGGCGGAGGGCACGCGTGTTGGGCCGTATCGGATCGTGCGAGAGATCGGGCGGGGCGGCATGGGAACCGTGTTCCTCGCCGAGCGAGCCGATGGCGCTTTTGACAAGCAGGTCGCGCTCAAGCTCGTCAAGCGCGGCATGGACACCGACGAGGTGCTGCGCCGCTTCCGCTTCGAGCGGCAGGTTCTCGCAGGGCTCGACCATCCCAATATCGCCCGTCTGCTCGACGCAGGGGCTGCAGAAGATGGTCGTCCCTACCTCGTCATGGAACTGGCTGAGGGCGAGTCCATTACGGTTTACAGCGAAAAAAACACTCTTGCACTCGATGCTCGAGTCGCACTTTTCGAGCAGGTTTGCGAAGCCGTCGCGTACGCTCATCGGCACCTCGTCGTCCACCGCGACCTCAAGCCGTCGAACATCCTCGTCACCGACACCGGCGATGTGAAGCTGCTTGACTTCGGCATTGCCAAACTCCTCGAATCAGACGACGAGGCAGGGGAGACGCCTCAGCGAGGCGTCTCTACGCGACCCGAGCAGCGGCTCCTTACCCCCGAATATGCCGCGCCAGAGCAGCGCGCCGGTGAAGCCATCACCACGGCGACCGACGTGTACGCCCTCGGCGTAATTCTGTACGAACTGTTGACTGGGCAGCGGCCCGACGCCGCGCCGAAGCCGCCTAGCGAAGTCGTGACAGACAGCCTGCCCCGCGCTAGCGGGGACCGACTGCGCCGACGCCTCCGGGGTGACCTCGACACACTCACGCTCAAGGCACTTCAGGCCGATCCCTCCAGGCGGTATTCCTCGGCCGAAGCGCTGCTCGACGATCTCCGCCGGCTGCGAACCGGGCTCCCCTTGCACGCGCAGCCGGACAGGCTCGGCTACCGCGCCCGGAAGTTCGTGGGGCGGCACAGATGGGGCGTGGGCGTGACCGCGTTCGGTGTGCTGCTGCTGATGGCCTTCACCATCATGCTCGCCGCGCAGCAACGGCAGACATCGCGCGCCCTCGAAGACGCTGAGGCTACGGCCGACTTCCTCGAAAGCCTCTTCGCTGCCGCCGACCCTTACGCTGCCGAACGTCTCGACACGCTCCGCGTACGCGACCTCCTGACTATTGGAGCCTCTCGCATAGAGACTGAACTCGCCGAACAACCGCTCGTACGCGCTCGGCTACTTCGGGTGATAGGCGCGACCTTCCTCAGAACAGGGCATTTTGCCGAGGCCGAGCCGTTGCTCCGTGAGGCGGTCGCCTTGCTTGCATCGGCCGCCCCTGAGCGCCGTGTTGATGCACTCGTGCCCCTCGTGAGCGCGCTTCGTCATCTGGATGCCCATGCCGAGGCCGAGCAGTTCGCGCGCGAGGCCCTCGGTCTGCTGCCCGAGGGCGCAGATCCCGACGCGCAGGCCGCCGCCGAGATCGAGCTGGCGCTCGTCCTCAGCGGTTTGGACCGGTACGATGAGGCCGAGCCGCTCTATCGAATGGCTCTCGGCCGCCTCCGTGCCGCTCACGGAGACGACCACCCTGCCGTCCTCGACGCCGAGGCCAGACTGGGCGGGTCCCTCTTGGAAATGGGCCGGCTCGACGAGGCCGAGACGCACTACCGCGCGGTCCTCGACCGGATGCGTCGGATCGACGGAGGCCCGCACGTGCGTCACCACGTCGTGCTCGATCCCCTGGCATTCCTACTTCGGGTGGCCGGACGGGCCGATGAGGCTGAAAGGCTTTCGGCGCAGAGCGTCGCGCTGGCGAGGGAGGTGGTGCCGGGAACCTCGCTGCTGGCCCGCTCGCTCATGAACCATGCCAGTTCTCTGGCGCAACTCGGACGGGGCGATGAGGCCGAGGCGCTGCTGGCCGAAGCCGGCGCACTGCCCACGCATTGGCCAGTGGATCGGGCGATAGCCCTGGGTACGTTGGCCACCCTGCGCCAAGACCGAGGCGATCTCATCGGGGCGGAGGACGCGCAGCGCCAGGTAGTGACGCTGCTGCGCCGGGCAGATGGGCGTGACGAAGACATCATGGCACACAGCGCGATCAAGCTCGGTGTGATCCTGCGGCAGCAACGCCGCTTCGCCGAGGCCGAGCAGGTGCTGCTCGATGCTCACCGCATCCTCGCGGGTGGCGAGTTTGGGCACGACCCTCATGGGGAGCAGGCCGTAACCGAACTGGTCGCACTCTACGAGGAATGGGGCCGTCCTGCCGAAGCTGCTCGATGGCGCGCCGAGACAGACAGCGGCACAGAGTGAGGCACTGGAGAACTCATCCTTACCGGTCCATGGCCGCTGCCGACGTACCGGGAGATGCGGTTCATCAAGCAACGGCCGGCCGTTGCTGCAGACCGCGGACCTTACAAAAAGCACCCGCTCCGGCTTTGTGCCGAAGCGGGTGCTTGATCACGTAGAAACGGAAGCGCTATTGAAGCAGCGTCACCGAGCGCGTTTCAGCAAACGATTCGCCGATTACGCGGATCATGTACATCCCGCTTGGAAGACCGCTCGCCTGCCACGTAAAGGTGTGCGTCGAGCCGCCTTCGACGTTGCCGTCGAACAACGTCACAACTTCGCGACCGAGAACATCATGAACCGTGATCGCGACGGTCTGGGTCTCACGCACAGCAAGCGTAAAGTTCGTCTGCGGGTTGAACGGATTCGGGTAGACCGCGCTCAACACATGTGAACCCGGTACACCGACCGTAGCTTCGATCGCCGGACTGTACTCGAACGCGCCATCGAAGTCGATCTGCTTGAGGCGAAAGGCGTACGTGCCGGGGTCAAGATCGATAACCGTATGGGAATAAACCTGCGCCTCCGTCGTCGTCCCGTGTCCCTCTACGAAACTGACAGCTTCAAACACGCCACCTTCCGAACGCACCTGTACCTCAAAGCCGGCGTTGTTCGTTTCTGAAGCCGTCTCCCACATCAACAGGACGTTATCTCCATCGACCGTCGCATTGAACGAGACGAGCTCTACGGGTACGATCCGCGGCGCGCAGAAGAGGAAAACGTCGTGGCTTCCGTACGTATCGAGATCGTCGGACCCGTCATCGAAGATATCGAGTTCGTTTTGAAACGTACCAACGACATACATATTGAGGTCGCCGTCGACCACTACTCCCGTTCCCCAATCGGCTCCGTTGCCGGAAGCGACTAGGAAGCCACCAAGCGACCCGTCGGGGAGATACTCGACTACGAAAACATCACTACCCGAACTGCTTGTGGATTCAGGTACGTCGTCGTTGTCAAAGTCGATCGTCCCCTGATAACCACCCGTCACAATAATGCTTCCGTCAACTAGCAGGCGGTAAGGCGATTCGTT
>JADFLK010000271.1 GCA_022564455.1 Bacteroidota bacterium | reverse complement strand
ATGCCCGAAAAACCTCGCCGCCGAACCAAAATCGTTTGCACGCTAGGCCCATCGTCTTCCTCGCGCGAGGCCATCCGGGCGTTGATAGAGGCCGGGATGGATATGGCGCGGCTCAATTTTTCGCACGGAAGCCACGACGACCACAAGAGGCTGATTGGGCTGGTGCGGGAGGAGTCGGCGGCTGCCGGAAGGGTGGTGCCCATTCTGCAGGATTTGCAGGGGCCGAAGATCCGCATCGGTGAGATGAAAAATGGCGGGGTGCTTCTCCACAAAGGACAGTCGCTTTATCTGACGGCCGAGCCGGTGGAATATGGCACGCGGAAGCGGGTTCACGTATCGTATCCAAGCCTGGCCAGTGCTGTGGAGGTCGGCGGGAGCATCCTTGTGGACGACGGCAACATTGAGCTCAGCGTTATGGAGGTGAATGGCGCCGAGGTCAAAACCGAAGTGGTCGTTGGCGGCGTGTTGCGGTCCAGGAAGGGCGTCAACCTTCCGCAAATCCGGTCCTCCAGCCCCTCGCTAACGGAGAAGGATCGCATCGATCTCCAGTTCGGCCTTGAGCATGACGTAGACTTTATCGGGCTCTCATTCGTGCGCAGCGCCGAAGATGTCCGCGAGCTTATAGGCAAAGTGCGCGAGAGCGGAAAAAGCGTTGGCGTGATTGCAAAAATCGAGAAGCCGGAAGCGGTTGAGGACTTCAAAAATATCCTTGCGTGCTCCGATGCCATCATGGTTGCGCGCGGAGACCTTGGTATCGAAATCCCGATGCAGGAGGTGCCTGTTGTCCAGAAGCGCCTCATCCGCCAGTGCTTGCAGGCGGCCATCCCGTGCATAACCGCTACGCAGATGCTTGAGAGCATGATCGAAAACCCTCGGCCAACGCGCGCCGAGGCCAGTGACGTGGCCAACGCCGTACTCGACGGCTCCGATGCCGTGATGCTTTCAGGCGAGACGGCCGTCGGCAAATACCCGGTTCGCACGGTAGAGGTCATGGACGAGATCATCCGCAGTGTAGAGGGTCAGTGGCGTGGACTTGGAGGGCAGGAGGCAGTGAACGTGGGGGGCGCCTCGGGCGAGCTTGTCACCCAGGCCATTTCGTTTACCGCGGTACAACTGGCCGAAGACGTAGAGGCGAAGGCTCTGTGCTGCCTCACGCACTCCGGCGCCACAGCGCGGGCCATCGCACGCCACCGCCCCGAGGTGCCCATCTACGCATTTACCGACAACACCCGAATCGTAAGGCGGCTTGCACTGCTCTGGGGAACCGACGCCTTCGCGATTCCCTTCCAGAGCTACACCGACGACGGCATCAGCGCCGTCCATCTCGGTCTCCTGCGGCGAGGCCTTGCCGAACCGGGAGATCGGGTTGTAATCACAGCGGGACTGCCCCTGCCGGCCAAGGGCCTCACTAATATGGTTCACGTGAGCACCATTGGCGAAGAGCGTGATTAACGGCGGACGGGGCGGAGGCAGAGCGTGATCGCCCCGCAGTACTGCGGGGTTGGCCTATCGAAAATCGACAACAGAAGACGGAGAGCTGAGGACGGATCACTGGTTTCAGGAGTCAGGGGTCAGGGGTCAGGATCACGAAGGTTGAAGTCCTTCTTTCTGTCTTTACCCTTTCATCCTTTCACTTCTCCCTGGTCCCCTTTCTGCATTCTGCCTTTCCGCCCGAAGGGCAATTCCGTATCATCCACGACGTTTCGTGCATGGCCCATACGGTAGACTCCTGGCATATCGAAATTGATACACTTCCCAGCATTTTTGCTTCGCTATCCCGTTTATGCACCGCGCATTCAGGGTTTCCACCGGGCTGTGTGCCTGCCTGATTCTACTCGTTCTTCTGCCCGGATGTAGGCAGGGGACGTTTCTGGGGAATCGCTACAACAACTTCCGCGCGTACTACAACACGTTCTACAATGCGCGGAGGGCCTTCGACGCGGGCGAAGAAGCACTCGAGCTTTCTGAGCGCCAGATCGACCGCAGCCGGTTTGTTTCCATCTTCCCGGCCACGCAAAGCGGGTCGTCATCGGGAGGCGCCCAGTTTGAGCAGGCCATTGAGAAGAGCGCCGATCTGCTTCGGGAGCGCCCGGATTCCAAGTGGGCCGACGACGCCCTGCTGCTTATCGGGAAGGCTTATTTCTACCAAAACAACTTTGTTGGGGCGGAAGGAAAGTTCCGCGAAACCGTAGCGGCAGCGCTCGAGCGCGACCAGTTTGAACTGGCCGACGAGGCTCGGTTCTGGCTCGGGCGCACCCTTGTGGGCAGTGAGCGTTACGAGGAGGCAACCTCTTTGCTCGAGGAAGGGTTGGCCCGGCCGGACATACGTCCTGAGTGGCGTTCCAGGCTGCAATTGGTCCTTGGCGAGTTGTACGTACAACAGCGCCAGTGGGCCGATGCTGCTGAGGCGTTGAGGATGGGCATCCCGGAAACGGAGGAGAAAGACCTCTCCGGCCGTGCCCAGTTCTTGCTCGGGCAGGTTCTTGAAGCCGATGGTAGGTACGAGGAAGCCGCCGCCGCCTACGCCGACGTGGCCCATCATCGCCCCATTTACGAATTAAACTATGCCGCAAAACTAAGCGAGGCGCTCGTGCTCGGCATTGACGCCGGTAATACAGAGCACGCGTTGAGTCTGATCAGACGGATGCGCCGCGATGGCAAGAACTTCCAGAACCGGGCGGAAGTGGAGTTAGCGTACGCTCGCTTGCTCGGCGCCGCGGATCAGATGGACGAAGCTGAACAACGCTTCAACATGTTGCTGTACGACGAGGATTTCAGATCAAACCGGGTGCGTGGCGAGACCTATTACCGCTACGCCGAGTTTTTCCGCGACGAGGCTAACGACTATGTGCGTGCGGCGGCTTACTTCGATACGGCCGCGACCAACATTCGTAGCGAGCCGGGAAGGGAAGAGTTGGTAACGCGGGTGGCATTGAGGGACGTCCGAAGAAGTGCCGAGGTGTACCGGTCGTATGCATCCATTGCTACAGAACTTGCCGAAACCGACTCGCTGCTCTACCTGGGAAGTCTTGGTGCAGAGGATTTCAGGGCTGCCATAGCTGCCATCGAAAGCGCGCGTCTACGGCAATGGGAGGACGAACAGCGCATTCTGGCTGAACGACGAGCGGGACAGGGTTTCGGCAACACGCCCATAGCCAGAGGCGGAGAGTTCCCGGTGGAGGGCGATGAGGGAGGGAGAACATTCGGTGTCGAAACTGGCATTGAGGCAGGGTTCCTGAACTACCGCGATCCAGCCAGAAGCCAGGACGCCCTGCTTGCGTTCGAGCGTATTTGGGGAGAACGGCCACTCGCGCCCAATTGGCGACGCCTTCAGGCTCTTCAATCCGCAGTGGTGGAGGGGAGTGGCCCCGAGGGCGGCCCAGATCAGGGCCAGGACGACCGGGGGAATACTACAGGGCCTCCACCTCTGGACATTTCTAACGTGCCTCGGACTGCAGAGGCGCAAGACCGCGTCAGAAGCCAACGGGCAGAATTGCGCTATGAACTCGGCAACGTGTTTTTCCTCTCTTTGGCCAAACCGGATTCGGCAGCGTCTTGGTACGGCCTTGTCGTTAGCCAGGATGCCGATCAACCTGTCGTTACCCGTGCGCGGTATGCGCTGGCGGAGGTGCATGGAGCGCAGGGCCGAGATGCCGAAGCCGAGGTGCTATACCGGCAGGTGATTGAGGATCAGCCGCTCTCGGCGCAGGCAGCGCAAGCGCGTGAGCGGCTGGGATTGCCCCCGCTGGAGCAAGAAGCAACCGTGGACGCCCACGCACTTGCCGAAGCAGCTTACGACCATGCGTATGGGCATTGGCAAGACGGATCGCATAGCAAGGCGATAGGCCAAATGCTTGATATTGGCGCTCGCGCATCCGACGATGATGTCTCGCCTCGAGCCTTGCTGGCATCGGGCCTCATCTTTACAGAATGGGTGAGGAGGGATAGCCTGGACCTGGAACGTGGGATTCCTTGCCAACTCGT
>JADFLK010000270.1 GCA_022564455.1 Bacteroidota bacterium | reverse complement strand
GCGAGGCGCCGACGCAGGAAGGATGACTTTTTCAACGGTCTCTTAAGGTTTCCAGTAGGGACCCGGTAGCGCATCAGACGTCGCCCTCATCGGTAGCTTCCCCGACCACATCAGCAGCGAGCCCACGTGGCAACGAGACAAAAACGACGAAAAGACCGCGATAGGCAACGGGCGCGACGCTCCCGCCAAGGCGAAGAGAAGCTGCCCAGGAACGGAGCCGACACCTCAAAAAAGAAGCTCACCGGCTGGAAGGAAACGGTGCGCTTCTGGGTGATCGCGATTCTCGTGATTGCGTTCGTCCGCTCCTTCTTTTTCGAGCCCTACCGCATTCCATCCGAGTCGATGGAGGACACGTTGCTCGTTGGCGACTTCCTGATCGTCTCCAAGCTGCACTACGGCCCGCGCACCCCCGGAACGCTCGGCATCCCGCTCACTCCGTTTTACCTCCCCGGCCTCCAGTTCCCGCAGCGGCGCCTGCCGGGGTTCTCGGAAGTGAAGCGCGGCGACGTGGTCGTCTTCAACTACCCGGCTGCCGGGGACGTGGTTCGCGGCCAAATTCCGAATACCGTGCCCATCGAACGGCGCGATCCGTATATCAAACGCGTGGTCGCTGTTCCTGGCGACACGATTGCCGTTGTGGATAAGGTGCTCTATTTAAATGGGGTACCGCAGTCGCTACGGCCCACGATGGCACAGCACTGGCGGGTTACTTCTACAGGTGATACACGGCCGGGCGCCAAGGAGCTCGGCGACCTTGGTGTTCAGTTTATGGGGGATATTCCGACCCCCGGCGGGCCGGCTACATCCCCCAGGCAGTACGTGGTTACGGCAACGGAGGCCGAAGCTGCCACGCTCGCGGAAAGGGGAGACGTCGCGGGCGTTGAGCCCTTCGTGCGCCCCGAGAGCAGCAATGGTCACGAGGGTCTTCAGTTTCCGCCCGGCAGCGGTTCCAACCCCGATCAGTTCCCGCCCATGGTGGTTCCGCAAGCAGGTGCTACCGTTCCGCTGAATGCAGAAACGTGGCCGGGGCTGCGGGAGATTATCACCCGCCACGAAGGGCACGAAGCGCAGGCCATCGGTGATAGCGTTTTTGTTATCGATGGCCTCCCGGCGGACACCTATACCTTCGAGCAGGACTACTATTTTGCGATGGGAGACAGCCGCGACAACTCGGTGGACGGACGGTACTGGGGCTTCGTTCCGAGCGATCACATGGTGGGCAAGGCCGTCTTCATTTTCATCTCCATGAAGAAGTGGCTACCTCCGATTCCTCGCTTCAACCGCTTTTTTCGAAGCATCCAGTAACGGGAAATACGTGTGGGTTCGGCACATTTGAGAAAGACCGCCTGCTGTTTGTGTACGCTACGAATTGTTGCTCGTTGTGACTGATATTATTCCCGTTCCCACAATTTTGTCGTCCAAAGAATCTCTGGAAGTGACTCTGGAGACGGCGACAGATGGTTCGACGGATTCGTCAGAAGAGAAGCCGCGTGTCCGGAGGCGAAGCAGACTAATGACATGGCTCAAGGTGATCTTCGTCGCCCTGTTTGCAGCGCTCATTCTTCGTGTTTTTGCGTTCGAAGCCTACCGCATTCCGTCTGCCTCGATGGAGGACACACTGCTCGTAGGTGATTTCCTTTTCGTTTCCAAGCTGCACTACGGAGCCCGTACACCCATCACGCTGGGCATTCCGTTTACAGGATGGTACCTGAAGGATTTTGAACTTCCCGCTGTTCGTTTGCCGGGGATCACGTCGGTACAGCGCAACGATGTCGTCGTGTTCAACTACCCTCCCGACCACGCGCCCATCGACCGCAAGATGCACTACATCAAGCGGGTAATGGCGCTGCCCGGCGATACCCTGAGCATCCTCGAAAAAAGGGTGGTGGTGAACGGAGAGGAGCTGCCCATGCCGGTGGAAGCACGACAGTTTTGGCGCGCCACGGCGGAGGATGATGCGGCCATGCCGACACGAGACACGCTGGCGGCGCTCGGGTTCACGGGCCGGATGGACCGCCTCGGGCCTGGTGAGTGGCTTTTTGAGGGGACTACTGACCAGGCGCAGGTCTTTAGCGCATTCGATGGAATCAAGAATCTGGAGCCCTACCTTCGTTTGCGCGGCGATCGCAGCGCCACGTTTCCGTCGGGTGGCGGGTACAGTCTGGATGACTATGGCCCCATCGTCGTGCCCAGGCGCGGCGCCACGGTTACGTTGGATGACGCGACGTGGCGGCTCTACCGCGAGGTGATCACCCGCTACGAAGGCAAGACGGCGCAACGCGTGGCCGGAGGCTTCGAGATCGCCGGGGCGATGACCAACCAGTACACCTTCCAGCAGGACTACTTCTTTGTGATGGGCGACAACCGCGATGACTCGGCCGACAGCCGCTCGTGGGGCTTCGTGCCCGCCAGCCACCTCGTAGGCAAGGCAATGTTGATCTACTTCTCGTGGGATTCGGTGGAGAGCCGACCGCGGTGGGGCAGGGTGTTTAGGGGGATTGGATAGATACGTCTGCGAGCTGGGGCCCCGCGTGCGTCACGTGGGGGAATGCAGCCCCGGAAGGCGACTGACAGCGCGGGGCCGTCAGGCCCGGCACTGGCAGCGGGAGCCTGAAGGGACCTTATTTATCAATTCGATCATAGGTCAGGCACCTTGTACGCAGTCGTTACAGCCCCTATGCCTTCAGTCCTCAATACATAGCCATATTGGTACATATGGTAGGCCACCCGAGAAAACTCCTCTTCGGTTAGATCTAGATCCAGTTCTGGATTGGAGAAAAGGCCTCCGCCGGAAAAGAAATGTTGGACAAACTCTCGTCTACCAGTCTCTGCAACCGAGTCTACCGCAATCAAGGGGAATGTACAGTACCGTTCTAAGATGCTAAACGAGGAATCACTAAACACATAGGCTTCTGTACTGTTGAGTTCTTTCATCGTGGCAACATAGTCTTGGACAGATACGCCACTCTCATCGTGTAGAACCCCCCAAACGGAAGCATTATCCGCAACTAACTCGCAACCGCGGGTTCCATCTGTCGCACTTATCACAATAAAGGGTGAACTGAAAGATATATCCGACAGCACTGACGTGAAGCTCTCTCCACATCCACCGGCAAGAACCGCGATGAGAAGTAACTGATAGACTCTAGTTCTCATTGATTTCTGGATTCATTAACAAGCTGAGTGAGCGAGCGAAGGGCTGCGTCCAACTCCTCTGATGTGAATTGCCACTTACCATACTTTGTCCGCATTGTGGAATCCCCTTGGTGGAGCCTAATTACATTCTGTGCTGCTACAGCTCTAAGCTCTTCGTTTTGCCTACGGTCTGCACGCGTTTGAGGCTGCTGCACTTTCACGTAGTTGCCAGCCAGGCCCTGGTCAATAGCAAACATATGTGTAAGCTCATGACCTACAACCTCAACCGGGTCCATAGTTACGCCATCCCTAGTCACCGACCTTGTTGACCAGTCTGTCATTTTCGATCCTTGGGGCACACCTGCATAGAAAGCTTCGTAACTCATCGCCGGGTCAACGTTCGGATTATAGCCGCCACCAAACAGTGTTTCGACGAAGCTCCTACTATCTATTACATGGGTTCGCGTACTCGCTATCAAAGTACTTACCATCTTAGCAAATAGTGGGATCTCGCGGGCTTGGTCTACCGCCCGAGAAGCCGCTCGATTAAAACTCGCAGAACCGTGGTACCGTAGCGTATCGCCACCAGGATCCACGAAGGACAATGAGTTATTGCCGCCATAAACGTATGGACTAAGACTTGGATACTTTGCCGCCATGGGATCGACCGCCGTCCACCTCCCCAATTCCGGCAGATAGTACCTCGCGCCGGCGTAGTAATCACCGGTCTCCGGGTCCAGCTCGTGGCCCGTGTAGCCCTCCCTCGTCGGGCTTCCTTGGACAAACACGCGGTCGGGTATTTGCAGCCCGAGCGCGTAGTAGTCGCAAGACGACATCACTGAGTCCTGCAT
>JADFLK010000269.1 GCA_022564455.1 Bacteroidota bacterium | reverse complement strand
CATCGCATATTTCAGGAACGAGACCATTATTGACGGCCTCGGGGGAGACATTCAGGTGGAAGGGCTGGAGCATACTGCATTCGAGCAGACGCTCACGAAGGCCGAAGCCACGTTGTCGTATCTGCCTTCCGTCCGCATCGCGGTGCACGCAGGTGGAGGCATTCTTCGCGAGTCTGTGAGCAGCGACCGCTACACATCCGGCCAGAAGGCACATCAGGGATTTGCATTCGGCGAGTGGGCGTGGATGCCTTCCCGTGTGTTCGATCTCAACCTCAGCACGCGCTTTGATTTACACAGTGCCTACGCCGCACGGTTTACGCCGAAGGTTGCGGCGCTCGTTCGTCTTTCGGAGAACATTCGCCTCCGCGCCTCTGTGGGCAGTGGGTTCCGCGCCCCCGACTTCCGCCAACGGTACCTGAACTTTTCCAACGCTGCGGCCGGATACACGGTGCTGGGCTCGGAGGAGCTCGCAGCAGGCCTCGCTAAACTGGACGCGGCAGGAGGCATCGACCGCTATCTGATTGACACGGGCGCGCTCGAACCCATCAAAGCGGAGAGCAGCGTCGCGTTTGGTGCTGGTGTAGAAGTCGAGCCCTTTGACAATCTCACGGCGCGGATAAATCTCTTCTACAACGACGTCCACGATCTCATCGAAACGCAGCCGGTGGCTGTAAAAACGAATGGCCAACAGGTGTTCAGCTACTTCAATCTGGCGCGCATCTACACGCGCGGGCTGGATGCCGAGGTGAGGTGGAACCCGCTGGACGCTCTCGGCCTTTCGGTGACCTACCAGTACCTCGACACCGCCGACCGAGCCGTGCTGGAGGCCATCGAAGCGGGCACGCTCTTCGGCCGGAACGCCGACGGCCGCGACGTGCTCCTCTCGCGCAGCGACTACGGAGGGCTCCTCGGCCGCAGCCGCCACTCGGGAACCCTGCGGCTGACGGGTCGGCTTCCCGGCAGCGGCTTCAACGCCTCAGCGCGCCTGATCTGGCGAGGCCGCTACGGCGACCGCGACGTAAACGGAAACGTCGTCCTCGACGACGAACGCGAGTACGTGAAAGGCTACGCGCTCCTGAACCTCACTCTCTCTCAGACCATTCAGGATGCCACGCTGCAAGCAGGCGTGCGCAACCTTTTAGATTTCAAGCGACCCGAGCAGCTTCCTACGCAACCCGGCCGAACCGTCTTCGGCGGCTTTTCCTACCGCTTTTAAGCAACCTCTACATCAACCAAGACCATCAGCACCATTCCTATGACGTCCAAATTCATCACCTCCGTGCTATTCGCAGCGCTGGTATTCGCTATCGCCGCGTGCGACAGTTCCGATCCGGAGCAGATCCTTCCCGCCTCTCTTCAGACCACAATAGTTGAGAACCTGGCTGCTGACCCGGCTACCGGCCGTGACCCCGACACAGGCCAGGCGATCGATACGGATCGATTTACTTTTTTCAGCCTTCGTAATAACGAGGTCGTGCTCTCCTACGATGAGGCCGACCGCTCCGACTCGCTCTCCACCAACTGGGACATCGCGTTCAACGCCACGACGATTCTGGTCAACGGTGGCACCGGCCGCATGGGTGACGGTGGCGCCCAGATCCTGACAGCGGCGTTTGACGACGTGACGGAGGCTCCCGCCGATGGCTACGCACAGGATAACGGTACGGAATACGCGATCCCGGCGAACTCAGGCGATGGCTGGTACAATTACGATCCGGCCACGTTCATCGTCTCGCCGATCCCGGGCCGCGTGCTCATCGTCCGGACGGCCGACGGCCACTACGCAAAGATGCGCATCCTGAGCTACTACGAGGGCGCTCCGGAGGCCCCGGACGCCTTCGTAGACGCGGATCGCTACTACACGTTCGAGTTCGTCTTCCAGCCGGACGGAACGCGATCGTTCGAGTAGATAGCTGCCTACCAGTCCTCAATCCGGGTAGGGGCGTGATCGTTCGCGCCCCTTCGTTGTTTGGTGCTTGTCCGGTCTATATTTCAGCCTTTCATTTCATTCGAAGGAATTCGTACGAGAACCCATGTCAGGCCACAGCAAATGGTCCAAGATCAAACGCAAGAAAGGCGCTACGGACGCGAAGCGCTCGAAGGTGTGGGCGCGCCTCACGCGTGGCTCGCTTCCCTCAGCGAAGAACACGGCTGGATCGTAATCCCCGGCGGCGCCCCGTTCGATGTCGGCGACCGCGTTCGGATCGTTCCCAACCATGCATGTGTGAGTGTGGCCACGCAGTCAATGCTGTATGTGGTAGATGGGGATGAGGTGGTGGAGGAGTGGCCCGTTGTAGCCCGGTAGAGGAACACGCCGACTGCGTGACCCTACTCGTAGGCCGCTGCCGTTGAGAGCAGAATCGCGCTGAAGAAGGCATTCACGCGCTGGATTGCGCGGCGTCCCGCTTGCTCGTCCATCGAGATGGCGTCGGGCCCGGTGAGCGTGGACTCCAGGATCTGATCGCGAAAGAACGTGATGGCGTGCAGGAAATCCCCAAGACTCATGTTATTGCGAAGGGCATCTTCGGCGTAGGAACCGCCGATAGTGCGTACCTCATTGAGCAGCAGTTCCTGCTTGCTCTCGTCTGCGGCGAGGATCTGTCGAAGCAGTTGCATCAGTCGGCGGCCTGATTCGCGTTTGGCCTCACGCTCCGATGCGTCGAAGCCTAACACCCATTGGACGTCGCGCTGCTTGGCAAGCTGCACGCGGGTATGCGCGAGGGCCTGGTCCACGATGTGCTGCGCAAACTTCTCCTCGTCCTCCATGTTGGCACTCGCACCCCGCAGCCGATCGATCTCGGAACGCGGAAAGCGGCGGTGCCCACCGGGCGTCACCATGACGAGGATGTCGCCCTGGTCAGCCCAGCGCCGCAGCGTCGCCGGGTGGACGCCAAGCAGCGAGGCAGCTTCCGTCAATGATAGGAGTTCGGACGACATAACCGGGGTCGGAAGGCAAGCGAAATGCTAAAACTTATCGAATCTGCTCAAATCTGTATAAATCTGTACATGGCTAGTTACTTTGCGACCCTCAAATTGCTTCCACGGCTGTCATTTTGGACCGCACGAAT
The DNA here is from genome assembly GCA_022564455.1 of Bacteroidota bacterium. The sequence continues at coordinate 922 of JADFLK010000269.1, read as the reverse complement.
ATACCTGCGCAAGTACATCGGGCCGTTCGCCTGATCCACTTGCTGTTCATTGTACTCGTGATAGTAGGTGCTCGAGTTAGTGCTGCCCAGCAGCCGGATTCTACGGCTAAAGCCGACTCGCTGGCGTACGTGGAGATGGATGCCATCGTGGTCTCGGCGACGCGCTCGGCACGGCGGCTGGCGGATGTACCAGTGCCCACTACCGTCATCGATGGTGGGCAGATTCGAAACGAGGGGATGCTTCGCCTTTCCGATGTGCTCGGCGAGCAGCCCGGCCTCGTGCTGACGGAGGGTGTGGGAGGCACGGGCGTACAGCTTCAGGGCTTTGGCCCGGCCTACACGCTCATTCTAGTGGATGGTGAGCCGGTCATCGGACGCGAAGGCGGGACGCTTGATCTTGCCCGGTTGCCTGTGGCTGACGTGGAGCGTATAGAGATTGTCCGCGGTCCAACGTCGGCGCGCTATGGCTCGGATGCACTGGCCGGCGTCATCAACATTATCACTCAGCGGCCGGAAGCTGAACTGGGCGGCGAGGTGTCGGCCCGGTATGGGCGGTTCGGAACGTCGGATTTCAGTGTGATGGGCCACGGCGGGGGATCGGACTGGAGCGTACGCATGTCGGGAAACCGGTATGCCTCAAATGGCTACGACCTCTTCCCCAATCAGCCCGGTGCAACGTCCCCTGCGTTTATCGATTACTCGACAGAAGTCCGTGTCGACGGCCGACCGGGAGATCGCTTTACCCTTGAATTGCTTGCTCGCGCAGCCCATCTGGAGCAAGATGGTGGAATTTTCTTGAACGGTGGCGTCTTTGACGAGCGCGCGGTGCGTGACGAATGGAGCGTGGCGCCCCGCCTCCGGGCGCGGTTGTCGTCTCAGTTTCACCTCGAAACGCGACTCTACATCGCATATTTCAGGAACG
>JADFLK010000268.1 GCA_022564455.1 Bacteroidota bacterium | reverse complement strand
CACAAGCACTGACTCGTCGATCAGAAATCCACTTCCGCTCGACTCTGATCTCCCGACCTGGAATGGTCTTGGAGTTTCATCTGCAGCCACCTTCTCATTCAGCAAGAATGTTGCGACAACCTCATCACGTAGTCGGGGTGCGTCACCGAATGTTGTGCCTTCAACAAGTGTGATGTGGCTGAAGTAGGATTCGGCAGAAGTGCTCTGAGCCGAGGCTTCTGCAACGACCGCAATCCGAAGGGCAACGGCGGCAAGGAAAAGAGCCGAACGCATGGTCGGGTGTGATTTGTAAGGCTGGTCGTAGGTATCGCCGCCCGGAGGGTTGAATCTCCGAGCGGCTAACCGTTACGAACCAGGTAGGCGCATTAGCGAGGGTCGATCTCCGAGATGTACAGCGTTGCGCCGGCTGCGTCCCCATCGTAGGAACCCACCCAAATGTCGTACAACCCTCCGGCAGCAGCCGGAACCACGATGAGTGGGTGACTGCCGTAGTGCCCGTCGTCGTTGCAGAGCCAGTTGCCGTCCGGCGTGTTCACCAACAGCGTGGTGTCTTCTTCGCTCAAAACGTAAATGTACAGATCGGAACTGCCGCTTGTCTCGTAGTAGAGGTCAAAGTCCGGCGCTTCCGCAACATTGCCGTAAGTGCATTCGCCCATGTCCAGGGCAAGCCCTCCTCCCGCAACCAAATCGATGGTATACGGATCGGGGAGGAAGCCCGCTTCCAGCGTCTCGCTGCCGTATGTGGGATCAAGCGAGTAATCAGGCACCAAGCCGGACGACGTAATCCCGTTCCCTCTCGGATCGATTTCGGACACGAACAAGGTGGCGTCGTGGAAGTCGTTGCTGTAAGAACCTACCCAAACGTTATAAAGCCCATCCGGTGCATTGCGCAATACGAGGATGGGGTCGCCGTCTTCATAGCTGTCATCGTCGCACACCCAATCGCCGTTTGGTGTGTTAACGAGGAGGGTCGTGTCGCCATCTCCCACAACGTAGAAATACAAATCGGAGTCTCCACTGGTCGTGTAGTAGAGATTTATATCGGGCGCACTGGAAACGTAGCCATAGCTGCATCCGTCGATGCCAACCTCCACATTCCCGCCGGATGTGACGGATACCGTTTCGGGATCGGGTACGAATCCTTCATCAAGAGACAGGCTGCCAAAGTTGGGCTCGGCGGTAATGTCCTGCGACGAGGCGTCTGAAACAGCCACTATCAGGAGAGCAAGGACAACCAAGGAAAGAGTGGAACGCATGACGAGCGGGGATTGATGAGAGAAAGGAAGGGCGCTTCCAGAAAGTAGGTCGAACCCCTTAGGAAACAACTAGGGCCTGTTAGCACAAATCGTGAGGAACCATTTCAGCCCATTCTGGGCTGCTTCGGTGTTGCTCTCCCAACAGAGTGGGGCAGGCTCTCGTCCGGGACTGATGCCCCGAACTTCTAGCGCCTTGAATCGGCCTCGGACTGCCCTCGAACCAATCTCAACACGCTAGTGTTAACAGGCCCTGAAAGCTGCCGCAACCGGCGCATTCGTAGGAGGAAAACAACAGCACCCGGCCTCATCAAAGACTAGGCATGGAAACAAGCTCTAAAACTAGCGCGGGTCTATTTCGGACATGGAGAGCGTGGCCTCGACAAGTTTGTCGCCGTAGGTGCCCACCCAGATGTTGTAAAGACCCCCCGCTGCGCCTAAAATCACCACAATCGGGTTGGCGTCGCCCAAACCGTCGTCGTTGCATACCCAGGTGCCGTCCGGCCGGTTGATGAGTAAAGTAGTGTCGTCAGCGGCGTCCACGTAAATGTACAGGTCGGAGCCGCCGGAGGTCTCGTAGTAGAAGTCTACATCGGGGGCGTTGGCCACGAAGCCGTAATTACACGAGCCCATGTCAACCTCAATGCTGCCGCCTGCCGTCAGCGAAACGTCGTGTGGATCCGGCAAAAAGCTTTCTTCGAGGTTGATACTGCCGTACGTAGGCTCTTCTGTGTAGTCCTGGGCCTGGGCAGTGGGGGCAGAAAGGGCAACAAGGCCCAGAATTGCTAGTGCAAGCGTAAGGCGCATGAGTCCGTGCGGTTAGTTGAGAGTGTCCAGAGGGGTGCAGCCACGAAAGTTGGGGCGCTCGCCGTGGATAAGCAAGGAGTCGGCCAAACTCAATCCGGGACCTGGTGCTACACAGAGATCTCTACGGGCTCAGCCTGCGATTCCAGAGGAGCCTCGTGCCGAGGAATGAACGTGAGCCAGCCGTGGGGATCGTTGCCATCGTGGACCACATCAAAAAAGGCCTCCTGTAGCTCGGCTGTTATTGGGCCACGTCGGCCTTCTCCTACCACGTGGTGGTCTACGGTGCGAATCGGTGTGACTTCGGCTGCCGTTCCTGTAAAGAAGATCTCGTCGGCGATGTAGAGGGCTTCACGCGGAAGGATCTTCTCCTCCACCCGATATCCGCGCTCGCGCGCCAGCGTTATCACCGTGTTTCGGGTAATGCCCGGCAGAATGGAAAACGCCGTCGGCGACGTGTAGAGCACACCGTCCCGAATAAGAAATAGATTTTCTCCGCTGCCCTCTGCCAGGAAACCGCTCGTGGTGAGGGCGATGCCTTCCGCAAACCCCTTTTTGATCGCGTCCATTTTGATGAGCGAGGACGAGAGGTAGTTGCCGCCGGCCTTCGCGAGGCCCGGCGTGGTATTTGGCGCGTTGCGGTTCCACGACGACACTTCCACGTCCACACCCTCTTCAAGCGCCTCCGGCCCCAGGTACTTGCCCCACTCCCACACGGCGATCACGGTCTCCACCCTGTTGTTCAGCGGGTTGACACCCATAGGCCCTTCCCCCCTGAACACCAGTGGGCGGATGTAACATTTCTCCATGCCGCTATCCACGATGGTATCGAGGACGGCGCTGTTCAGTTCATCCAGGCTGTACTCAATCTCCATCCGGTGGATTTTCGCCGAGTCGGCCAGGCGGCGCATGTGCTCGGGTAGACGGAAGACGGCCGAACCCTTCGCAGTGTTGTAGCAGCGGATGCCCTCAAATACCGACGAGCCGTAATGCACGACGTGAGAGAGGATGTGAATAGTGGCGTCTTCGTGAGGAACAAGGGTTCCGTTGAACCAGATTTTCGGCTTCATGAATTGGGGAAGAGAGATGTCAAAGGGTGGACAGCATCAGCAATAGTACGGTTGCAGCCTCCGTGTGGATCCCTGCGCCGACGATACACGGGCGCTCAATATAGCCCGTCCTCTTTTATGGCTGATGTGTTTTATGGCTGATGTGCAGCCTGAACACCGATTTTCCGAACGTTTGGCGCAGGCACGACTGCGTACTTGGCAATAGTCCATAAAATCATCCATGATGCCTTGATCGTCCCTGAGACGGTCCCCGTGATTTTGGAGACGCCGATCCGGCGGCGGTAGCTGACGGGGACTTCGGTACATCTTAGACCTGATCGGGCCGCTTTGATCTGCATTTCCACCGTCCAGCCGTACGTCTGATCTTCCATCCCCAGCCCGAGCAGACTGCGGTAGCGAATAGCACGGAAGGGGCCGAGGTCTGTGAACCGTGCATCCCAGAAGAGGCGCATCAGGCCGCACGCAATGCGGTTGCCCACTCGGGCTTGCGGAAGCATTGCTCCAGGCTCCACCATGCCGTTTCGATGCCCGAGAATCCGCGAACCGATTACCAGGTCGGCGTGGCCGTTCCGGATGGGCTCGAGGAGCTTCGGGAGCTCGTCCGGGTGGTCGGAGTAGTCGCCGTCCAGGAAGACGATCACGTCTGGCGCCGCGCCTTCTGCTTCCATCTCTTGGGCGTAGGCGATGCCGCGTAAACAGGCGAAGCCGTAGCCTCGCCGGTCCTCACGGAGCACGGTAGCGCCCGCTGCACGAGCGTTCAGCTCCGTCTCGTCCGTCGAGGCATTGTTGACCACAACGACCTCATCCACCAGGCCGTCAGGCAAATCACCAATAACCCTGCCGATGGATCGGGCGTGGTTGAAGCGGGGG
>JADFLK010000267.1 GCA_022564455.1 Bacteroidota bacterium | reverse complement strand
CGGACGGCCTCCGTGGAAGCCCGATCCCCCAATAATAGCCCAAGCGCACCCAACAAGATGCTTTTGACAGCGCCTGTCTCCCCCGTGATGATATTCAGCCCACTCTCGAACTCGACATCGAGCTCTTCAATCAGGGCGTAATCGCGGATGGAAAGGGTTCGGAGCATGCTCGCCGATTACAGGTTAGAAGGTTGAAGATTTTCAGATTGAAGGTGGAAGATTGCGGGTTGTCGCGTTAGAAGGCTGAAACCACTGGAACATTAGTCTCTGTCGACTATGCGCCGCCTAAATAATCTGTAACCTCTAATCTTCTAACCTGTAACCCTAGTAACTAACCTGTAGCCCTCCAATCTGCAATGCGCCGTCAGGCGCGCCCGTGACAGTGCTTGTACTTCTTGCCGGAGCCGCAGGGACATGGGTCGTTGCGGCCCACACGGTCGCCGGCGATAACAGGCGTGGCGCGGGCAGTTGGGTCGCGTTCGGCAGCAGTACGCTGGTTGCCGTTTCCACCAAACTTGATCGAGTAATCTTGCCCCGATGAGTGTTCGGCGCTGGCCCGCTTGCGGTCGAGGCGAGCGCGAGGGGCAGCGGCGGCTTTCTGTTGCGCTCCACCGCGTTCCACCACCGGCCCGGCCTTGAATACGAGCCCGATCACCTCTTCGTCAATCTCCTCGATGAGTGTCTTGAAAAGGCGGAAGGCCTCCATCTTGTATTCGATGAGCGGATCCTTCTGGCCGTAGGCGCGAAGGCCGACGCCCTCCTTCACTTCGTCGAGGTCACGGAGGTGGTCCACCCACTTCGCGTCGATCACGGAAAGCATGGCGGTCCGCTCCAGCCCGTCGTTGATCTCCTGCCCTTCGGTTTCGAGCACGGCTTCGGGGCTCACGGTGGCGCGGAGCATCCGGTGGCCGTCCGTAAAGTCAACGTAGAGTTTCTTTGGCTGGTTTTCAGGATCAGTCTGCTCCATCATCTGCTTCGCCGAGCGGTAGAACGGCGTCGCCAGCGAGGCGCGCTTGCGGCGGTAATGCTCGGTGGCCTCGTCCAGAATGCGCTCGACCAACCCATCCTCGCCGAGGTTGAACGCCTCTTCCTTCTCCACCTTGAAATCGAACGCGAGGTGGCGCAGGAGCGCCGCACGGATTTCGTCGATCTCGCCGTTGCCGAAGTGCTCGCCTACGGTGCGTTCCACGAACTCGCGGAGCATGTCGAGGATGTCGCCCCGGAGGCGCTCGCCGAGGAGCGCGTGGATGCGGCGGTCGTAGATCACCTCGCGCTGGCTGTTGAGCACGTCGTCGTACTCGAGCTGGCGCTTGCGGATGCCGAAGTTGTTCTGCTCCACCTTCTGCTGCGCCTTCTCGATACCCTTCGTGATCCACTTGTGCGTGATCACCTCGTCGTCCGCCATACCAAGGCGGTCCATGATGCGAGCGGTGCGGTCGTGGCCGAAGAGACGCATGAGGTCGTCTTCGAGCGAAACGTAAAATACCGACTCGCCGGGGTCTCCCTGGCGCCCGGAGCGGCCGCGCAACTGAAGGTCGATACGGCGTGATTCGTGGCGCTCGGTGCCTATGATGGCGAGGCCGCCAAGCTCCGTGACGCCATCGGCCAGCTTGATGTCCGTACCGCGCCCAGCCATGTTCGTCGCGATGGTCACGGCGCCTTTCTGACCCGCCTCGGCAATGATCTGGGCCTCCGCCTTGGCTCGGTTGGATTTCGCGTTCAGCACGTTGTGTTTGATTTTAGCCCGCTGAAGCATCCGTGAGAGCGTTTCCGACACCTCCACTGACGTGGTGCCAACCAGCACGGGCTGGCCTCTCTTGTTGTATTCGCTGATCTGGTCGATCACCGCCCGGTACTTCGCGCGTTTTGTCTTGTAAACCAGGTCTTCGTTGTCCGAGCGGATGATTGGCCGGTTCGTCGGGATGATGATAACCGGGAGATCATAAATCTTGTGGAACTCCTCTGCTTCCGTCTCGGCGGTACCGGTCATGCCGGCGAGCTTCGAGTAAAGCCGGAAGTAGTTCTGGATGGTGATCGTCGCGTAGGTCTGCGTCGCCGCCTGCACCTTCACCTTCTCCTTCGCCTCAATGGCCTGATGCAGCCCGTCGGAGTAGCGGCGGCCCGGCAGCACGCGGCCGGTGTGAATGTCCACGATCATCACCTTGTCGTCCTGCACGATGTACTCCACGTCCTTTTCGTAGAGCGTGTAACCACGCAAAAGCTGGTTGACGGCATGGATGCGTTCGCTGCGATCCGAAAACACAACGTATAGCTCGCGCTTGGCTTCCTCCATCTTGTTATTGAGGACGCCGAGGTCGTTCATCAGCTTGTGTTCCCGCTTCTCCTCGCTCAGCGTTTCGTCGGCCTGGAGCTCATCGTACAACGCCGCTTTCTCGGTCTCATACGTTGCCTCGATGCCGGCGATTTCTTCGCCTACGTCCGGGATGATGAAGAAGGAGATGTCCTCGCCCGCCGCGTTTGCGATGGTCTCGCGGCCCTGATCGGTCAACTCCAACTGGTGGAGTTTCTCTTCAAGCGCGAAGTTCAGTGGCTCGTCGACCTCGGGCATCCGCTTGGCGTTGTCCTGCAGGTAGAAGAACTCGGATTTTCGGAGGATTTGATCCACGCCCGGCACGCCCTTCAGCTTGATGAGCCTCTTGTTTCGGGGGAAGCCGCGCTGCGCGCGAAGCAGTGACAGACCGGCCTCTTCCTCCAGTTGCTTTGCCCGCTTCGACTCACCGGCCTCCTCGGCCGCGTCGCGTTCTTTGAGGAGCCGGTCTGCGTCGCTTACGAGGCGCGCCACAATCTTCTGCTGGGTGAACACCAGCCTGTCCACGTGCGGCTGAAGCTCCATAAACCGATCTTCATCGCTTTGCGGAACCGGGCCGGAAATAATGAGCGGCGTCCGGGCTTCATCGATAAGCACGGAGTCCACCTCGTCCACGATGGCAAAGTGATGGCCGCGCTGCACGAGCTGCTCCGGATCGATCACAAACGAGTTGTCGCGGAGGTAGTCGAAGCCGAACTCGTTGTTGGTGCCGTAGGTGACGTCTGCACGATAGGCTGCGCGACGGCCCGGTGAATGCGAGTCGTGCTTGTCGATGCAATCGACCGTCAGGCCGTGGAACTCGAAGATCGGCCCCATCCACTCGGCGTCGCGCTGGGCGAGGTAGGGGTTCACCGTCACCACATGGACGCCCAGGCCTACGAGCGCATTCAAATAAATCGGACCAACGGCCGCGAGCGTTTTTCCTTCGCCCGTCCTCATCTCTGCCGCCGAGCCGCGATGCAGCACCGTACCTCCGATGAGCTGCACGTCGTAGGGAACCATCTGCCACTCAATCTCGGCGCCGCCGGCCATCCACGTCTTGCCGAGGTGGCGGCGGCACGTCTCCTTGATGACGGCAAAGGCTTCCGCCATCATGTCGTCAAGAACGTCTTCGGTTGCGTCCAGCCAGTCGTTTTCGAGGTCGTCGAGTTGCTGGTAGAGATCCTGCCGCTGGCGGACGGAGAGCCGCTCCGTCTCCACCGCCTGCCCATCACCACCCACCTCTTCCACAACCTCGCCGGAGCGTTCGAGGAGCGCCTGCACCTCCGTCCGCTGCTCCTCGACGGGCGCAACGGCTGCGTGGAATTTTTCTCTGAACTCGTCGGTTTTCGCGCGGAGTTCGTCATCCGAAAGCCCCTGGAGGGTTTCGTAGAAGCCGTTGACCTCCCCTACGATCGGCTCCAGCTTGCGCAGCTCGCGCTCGTTGCCGCCGCCGCCGAATATCTTTTGGATGGCCTTTAGCATGGAATGGGGGGAAGTCGGGGATGGTAGCCCCAGCGTTCTCCGTGGAGAGCGCTGGCGGTTAAATTCTTCGGCGAGAGCCCAGCCGAAAGCAATCTGAAAAGGTACGCACAGGCTGCCCGTAGAGCCGGTATCTCACGCGAGCCTTGAAGCCCCGTTCCTTCATTTCGGCCATTTCCTTTCGATCTTTACGGGGTGCGTGCGGATCCATGGAA
>JADFLK010000266.1 GCA_022564455.1 Bacteroidota bacterium | reverse complement strand
TCGTTCGAAGCTTTGCGGGCAACGACCGGCTCCAGCCCCGTGGAGAGAACAGAGCCGTTGGCCTCAACAATCCCCGCCCCGAAGGTGTGGGCATCGGGGCGCCCATGGCCACGGATCAACCCAGTCTGCGCCGTCTGATTGGGCTGGCCCTGCTGGCCGGCAGCCCGGCGATCCTTGGCGTCTGGATAGGCGGCTTTTCGTATGTGCCGCTGCTGGCCGTGGTCTTCCTCGCCATCGGCGCCGGAGCTATCCTTCAGGTCATTTACGAGGTCGGCCGGCTGCTCATCGCCGGAGAGGCCGATGAAGAAGGCACGCTAAGCAGGGCCGTCTCGTGGGTCAACATCGGCGGATTCACAACCGGCCTGGCGATTATGTACGCGACGGCGTTGCTGGTCGCCTAGGAGGCTGTTGAAATACTACGCCGTAAGCGAGGCGCGCGAATCTTGGCCGAGATCGAGGCGCGAAATCGCAGGCGAATCGGTGATTCGTTGAGTATTTCGCAACGCGGAGATCGGGCAAGAGGTGCCGCCGCAGGTAGGTGGAGTTTTTCAACAGCCTCCTAGCCTTCCCGAAACGCATCCCGCACGCGGCTGAAGAACGACTTGCCTTTCGCATGGTCTTGCGGCTTCGGCTGGAAGGGCTCCTCAAAGCGCAACGTTCCCATGAGTTCCTTCAATTCGGGCGTGAGGTTTTGGGGAGTCCAAACGTGGACGCGCACCATCTGGTCGCCCCGGCGGCTGCCGCCTCCGAGCTCCGGGATACCTCGTTCGCGCATCCGCAGCACACGCCCGCCCTGGATGCCCGCATCAATCTGGAGCTTAGCGCGGCCCTTGAGCGTGGGTACCTCCACCTCGGTACCGAGGGCGGCGTCCGGAACGGAGAGGTAGAGGTCGTAGAAGATGTCGAGGCCGTCGCGCGTAAAGAACTCGTGGGGCTTCTCCTCGATTTCCACGCGGAGATTGCCGGCCGGGCCACGACGCAAACCGGCATTGCCTGCGCCACGGATTTGCAAATAGTGGCCGTGGCCTACGCCCGCAGGCACCTCTATCGCGATCGTCTCTTCGCCTTTCACGCGCCCATTGCCGTGGCACACGGTGCATTTTTCGGTAATGGTGCGCCCCTCGCCCTGGCACGTGGGGCACGGCTGCACGTTCACAAACTGGCCGAAGAACGAATTGGAGACCTGCCGAAGTTCGCCCGAGCCGCCGCATGTGGCGCACGACTCGTACCCGTCCATACCCTGCTCGGCGCCCGAACCCTTGCAGTGCTCGCACTCGGTGAACTTGCGCATCTTTAGTTGCCGCTCAGCACCCTCAGCGATTTCTTCCAGTGAGAGACTCAGGCGAACGCGCAGGTCAGAACCCGGGCGTCCCTGGCCACGCCGCCGCCTTGTGCGGCCGAATACGTCATCGAAGCCGCCACCGGGCGCGCTGCCTCCGCCACCAAATATGTCGGAGAAGGCTGAGAAAATGTCCGAGATGTCGGTGAAGCCCGGCCCTCCGCCCGATCCGCCCGCCATACCCCCGAGCCCAGCCTTTCCAAAGCGGTCGTAGCGTGCGCGCTTATCGGGGTCGGAGAGGGCCTCGTAGGCCTCAGCGGCCTCCTTGAACATCGCCTCCGCCTCTGTATCATCTGGATTTCGATCCGGGTGATACTTCATGGCCATCTTTCGATACGCCTTCTTGATCTCGGAAGGTGCGGCCGTCCGAGTTACCCCAAGCACGTCGTAGTAATCGCGGGTCGATGTGTCGGTCGGCATATTGGGGTGCAATCAGCTAAATGAGGCGGACTTGGAGCGGAGCTTACTGTGCTACAACCACCTGCGCGTGGCGCAGGATGCGGTCGCCCATTCGGTAGCCGGGCTGGATCTCCGCAAGCACTGTGCCCGATGGCGTTTCGGAATCGGGTGCCGGCTGTTGCATCACGGCCTCGTGAAGTTCCTCATTGAAAGGCCGGCCAACCGACTCGATCGGCTCAACTCCAAACGAAGCAAGGGCATCCGTAAACTTCTTGAAAACAAGCTGCACCCCATCGTTAAATGCGTTGAACGCGGGCCCGGTCTCTTCTACCTGCGCGGCCTGGCCGGCTGCGTCGAGTGAGCGCCGCAAGTCGTCGAAGACATCCAACAAGGCCAGAATCACTTCTTCGCGGCCACGCCTGGAGGTCTGGCTGAGTTCTGATTCGGTACGACGCCGGTAATTCTGGAACTCGGCCGCGCGCCGAAGAACCTGCTCCTGAAGATCTTTGACTTCCTGTTGAAGCTCCTCAACATTGCCGGATAGCTCGGCCAGTTCGTCAACGGCTGCGAGCGCCACGTCGGCGGCCTCTGCATTGGCCTCTTCGTTCGTTTCTATCTGCATTTGCTTCTTCACCTGATCCCGTGTTTCTCCTTGCGGATCGAAAGGCGCATCAATCGAGGTATCAGGGAGCGTGCCAGACGGCGTTGAGGGGGAAGACTGGGACATCAATCAGGATTGGCCGGTGTGGTTGAGGAGTCGGGCTACGTGTTCTACGAGGGCGACGGCGCGCGGATAGTCCATCCGCGTAGGCCCAATAACACCTACCGTGCCCGTCGCGTTTCCGTAAAAATAGTGGGCTTTCACGATGGAGAAAGACGTGGTAGACGTCTTCTCCCTCCCGAAATCCCTACCGATGAAAACAACGGCCTGTTCGGGGTGTTGGGGGTCGAACATCGCCGGACTCTCCAAAAGATGTACCACAACGTCTTCGCTCTCTGCTAGTTCTATCACATTGCGAATCTCCTCGGGCTCTTGAAACTCGGGTTGGGAGAGGAGGTGCTGCGTACCCGCAATCGTGGTTCTGCTCGCCTCGTCGGCTTCGCTGAACAGAAAAGAAGAATCGCGAAGCACAACGCGGACAATGCCGGTCGGGTCGGTTGGGCCAAGGTCTTTCACGCGCTCGGCGCCGGTTTTACGGATTTCATCGAGCGTGAGGCCAGCCAGGCGCTCGTTGAGACGCTGCACGATGGTATCGAGGCCGCGTGCGGGCACCTCGCCATCCAGTTCTGCGATAACCGTTCGGGCAAGCCCGCTCCGAACGGCGATGACGAACATGACCCTTGTTGAAGAAAGCGGAACGATGTCAAGCCGTTCCAGAACGCCTGTGGCAAGACTCGGCGTGAGCACGACGCCGAGCAAGTGCGTCAGCCGCCCCAGTAGCCGGCTCGTTTCGCGCGCGGCAACGTCGAGGTCGCCCAGACGGCGCTCCACGCCGGCGCGGAGTAACGCAGCCTCCTCCTTCGTAAGTCCGGCCACATCCATCAACTCGTCCACATACGTCCGATATCCCTGCTGCGTGGGCACGCGGCCCGCCGACGTGTGAGGATGGTCGAGGTAGCCCAGCGCCTCCAGCGAACTCATCGTGTTGCGGATCGACGCGCTCGACAGTTCCAGCTCGGGTTCTCTGGAGAGCGTCGTCGAGCCGACCGGCGCGGCCGTGTGGATGAACCGCTGCACTACGAGGCGCAAAATCTCGCGCTCGCGTGCCGTCAGGGCGTTGCCTTTATGAAGTCCTGCTCGGTGCATGATGGGCATTTGAGGCGTCGGCAGGTTCACCAACGGCCACGTTAAACAAAATAGCTCTCCGTTGAGTTCTGCCGTTTCCCCCGTATTTACGGTTTCTCGATGCTGAGGGCTGTTGACTGAGAACAGGAGGCAGGAGGCTGGGGGCAGTGGCTACAACACCGCACCCGAAGAACAAAGTCAAAACCTTCAACCATTAACCATGCATCCTTCCAACCCAAATACGAAGCCCAAGGCCCGAAGATCGAAGGCGCCTTCACCCTTGAGACGCCGCGGCGGGTCGTCTCTACGCCCTTCCATCTTCGCTTCTTCGTTCAGCCCTCATCTCTCAGCATTCCTCCGTAGCTTCGTGGCTTCACCCGGCGTTCATCAACCCACCCCATTGTGGCAGAACTCACCCCTCCCGCTGGCGAGAACCGCGGCGCGTGGAAATCCAAGATCGGATTCATCCTCGCGGCGTCCGGCTCGGCCATCGGCCTCGGCAACAT
>JADFLK010000265.1 GCA_022564455.1 Bacteroidota bacterium | reverse complement strand
GACCGGCAAGTCATTCCCCACGGCCATGCGCCAACTCGTGGGCAAGAAAGGCGAGTACGCAGGGTGGTGGACGATCTCATGCGCCCTCTTCATCACGATGTACTACATCACCATCCTCGGCTGGGCGCTGACGATGCTCGTGGGCGCCTTCGGCGGACTGCTAACGGATCCGGCCATCGCGCCGTTTGCGGGGATGGACTCGCCATCCGATGGGCCAAACGCCACGGTCTATTTCTTTGGGATGATTGCCACGTGGGCGCCGATGCTCTCCGTCGCCGCCATCTGGGCGATGACCATCCTGATTCTTTGGCGCGGGACGAAAACCATTGAAGCAGCCGTCCGCATTTTCGTGCCGCTGATGTGGCTGTTTATGGTCGTGCTGATCGTGCGCGGCCTCACGCTCAACGGCGGCGTGGACGGCATGCTCTATCTCTTCACGCCCAACATGGACGGCATCATGGACGTGAACGTATGGCAGGGAGCGTTTGCGCAGATGTTCTTTTCGCTGTCGCTGGGCCTCGGCACGATGACGGCCTACGCGAGCTACCTGCCCAAGGACGCTGACCAGATCAACAACTCGATGGTGGTGAGCTTCCTGAACTGCGGATTCGAGTTCATCGCCGGCATCGCCATCTTCTCGATGCTGTTCGCCTTCGCCATCGTTCCCTCGGGAGGGACGCTTTCGCTCTCGTTCTTCGTCATTCCACAGGGCATCGCAGAGTTTCCGTTCTGGATTAAAGGCTTCGGTGTGTTTTTCTTCCTGCTCCTTGTGATAGCCGGCCTGACGAGCGCAGTGTCGCTGGTAGAGGGAATCGCCTCTCCCCTTATCGACAAGTTGGGTATTTCGCGCACAAAGGCTCTCGCCCTCGTAATGTTTCCGGGCATCATCGGGTCTCTGGCCTTTGCGCTTCCACAGGTTATTGATCCCGCAATCTCAAGCGGCGGCACGCTCGGCTTTTCATTGCTCGACATGCTGGACCACTGGGCCTTCGGCTACAGCCTTCTGATTGGCGGGCTGATTGAATGTGTAATGATTGGCTGGGTGCTTGGCGCCGACAAGCTCCGCACCTTCGTCAACGAGCACTCGAAGTTCACACTCGGGAAGTGGTTCAACGTGCAGATCAAGTTCGTCATCCCGACCATCCTCACGCTCGTTATCGTGGGAACGTTGTGGCAGGATCTCTCCGGCGGCCTTTACCAATCCGGCACTGACTTTGGCAATTTTAACTGGCTTCCCGCCGCGATTCCGGTCTTCTGGATCATCGCAACGCTCATCATCTCGGCCGTTCTTACGAACCGCCCATCGCACGACCACGATCCTCATAACGTCTCCAATCCGGCCTGACCCATGCTTCGCACCCTTGCACTGCTTCTGCTCGGCTTTGTCGTCGCTCTTCCTGCTACAGGACAAATCACGTTTCGACCCGCTCCGGTAGAAAACGGGGAGCCGGCCAGCCTGATTAAAGGCCACTCCACCGTTGTCACGCTGGATAGCTTCGCCGAGCACGTGCAGGTCATCTGGCGGCCCAACAGCGCCATTTCAGATACCGTAACGCTTCATGTATCCGGCCAGACCTTTACCTGGACGCCCACGCAGGCCGGCGTCGCCACGATGACCACATCGAACGGTACCTCCCAAAACATCTCCGTGCGGTACGATAGCTACCCGGCTTCGGGTATCTTCATCCTGATCATCGCGGGCACGATCCTCTTCGGCGGTGCGGGCTTTGCAATGGGTAAGCTGTTCGGCGGCGATGATCCGGAAGAAGGGTATCAGATGCCGATGGATACGTGATGGGAGTGACCGCGGACCGCGGACGACCGACGGCAATCGGGTTCCTCTTGCTTCTTACCGTTTTGGCTCTTCCGGCCAAGGCTCAGTCTGCGAACTACACGGGGTGGGAATGGGAAGGCCGTACACTTGAGCCAATCCGCAGCGACACACTTGAGGTCCTCACACCGCCGGATGACTGGCTGGCCCGCGACAAAGCACTTCACGTCGGAGCGAGCTTCCTCATCACGCTGTCGTCGCAGTATGTATTCGAGAACAAACTCGAACTGACCGAGGGTGAGGCTTTTCCGCTAGCGATGACTACGGCACTCTCAGCCGGAGTTCTGAAAGAGGTACTTGATAGCCGGCGCCCTCACGCCCCCCACTTCTGCACCCGCGATCTGGTTGCCGACGCGGTGGGGGTGCTACTGGCAGTAGGAATAATCTTGCTGTGAAGCGCCAAGATTGAAAGTTTTGCACGTATGCTACGCCTGGGTGTAAAAAGCTGCTAACTTTGGGCCTACCAACTGCGTAGCGAGATGGACAAAGCCCGCGACCACTGCGGCCTCTTCGGCATCTTTAACCACCCAGAGGCCGCACGGCTGACCTACTTCGGCTTGCATGCGTTGCAGCACCGCGGGCAGGAATCGGCGGGGATTGTGACATCCACATTTGATGAGGCCAGGGGCCGGCACACGATGCCCCGCCACAAGGATTTCGGGCTCGTATTGGATGTGTTTAACGACTCAAGCCTCTTTGAGACAACACTCCTCGGCGACAGCGCGATCGGGCACACGAGGTATTCCACCAGCGGCAGCGCCACCAACCCGGCGAACATCCAGCCGCTCGTCGTCCACTATCAGGAGGGCAATCTCGCGCTCGCGCACAACGGCAACCTCTCCAACGCTCGCTCGATCCGTGAAGCACTCGTAGCTCGGGGTACGCTGTTCAATTCGTCGTCGGACTCGGAGCTCATCCTCCACCTCGTTGCTCAGAGCGAGAGCAGTGGCCCCATCCGCCGAATTGTGGACGCCCTCCATCAGGTGCAAGGAGCCTTCTCCCTCGTCATCCTGACGGATGACGCTCTGATTGCCGTGCGCGACCCAAATGGATTCCGGCCCCTTGCTCTGGGCCGATTCGAGCGCCCGGACGGAAGCCTTGCCTACGGCGTTGCATCGGAAACCTGCGCCTTCGACCTCCTCGGCGCCAGTTACGTCCGCGATGTGGAACCTGGCGAGATCCTCGTCATCGACCGAGCCGGAATCGAGCGCGTGGAAAACGGCGGCGACTTTGACGGCGTCTGTCTGCCTCGCAAACACGGCGTCAGCCAGTGCGTGTTCGAGTACGTTTATTTCGCCCGGCCAGACTCGATGATCTTTGGTGAGATGGTGGACAAGGTGCGCCGCAAGATGGGCAAGAAGCTGGCCCACGATGCGCCCGTCCCGATGAAGGTGAAAGGTGAGAAGCGCCCTATTGTCATAGCCGTTCCGGATTCCTCGAATACCGCGGCCATCGGCTACGTATCGGAGTCGAACAAGATCGGCCGCAAGTGCAAGCTCGACATCGGCCTGATCCGCAATCATTACGTCGGGCGCACGTTCATCAGCCCGGGGCAGGACTCCCGCGAGATGAAGGTCAAAACCAAGTTCAACACCGTCAGCGGCGTCCTCAAAGATCGCGTGGTGGTGATGGTGGACGACTCCATCGTGCGTGGGACAACGGCGCGGCATCTCGTGAAAATGGTGCGCGATGCCGGCGCAAAAGAGGTCCACTTTCGCGTGGCTAGCCCGCCCGTCATCGCCCCTTGTTTCTACGGGATGGACTTCCCCAGCCACGAAGAACTCGTCGCCAACCGTCAGGGCTCCGTCGAAGAAATTGCCAGGTGGCTGGGCGCGGACTCCCTCGCTTACCTATCCGTTGACGGCATGATGCATGCCGTAGAAGAGGCCCACGAAGACAGCAGCCACTACTGCAATGCCTGCTTCACTGAGCGTTACCCGGTGCCCGTGGAAATGGGCGTGCTAAAGGAGGAGAACGACTGAATGAAAGGGAGAAGGGAGATAGGGAGAAGGGAAAAATGAGTAAGGATCCTCCGCAGGACATACTGGGAACGCCTCGAGGACTACGCCGTCAGGGCAGTTGGCCTGTTTCGGTACTTGCAGGAAAAGCCGGATAGAGCCTGTTGGGATCTTAGACGGCAAGAATTGCGTGCTGCCACGTCTATCGGAGCAAATACCGAGGAATCGCAGGACGCATCCAGCAAAAA
>JADFLK010000264.1 GCA_022564455.1 Bacteroidota bacterium | reverse complement strand
AACGGAAGCGAATCTGGTCGAACGAAGGAGACATGAGATGCAAAGTTGGAGTTGGAACCCTGGCGCGTTCAATCAATGAGCCTCTGTGTCACGCTTCCTGCTACATTCTGCGCCGCGGTGCAAGATCGCCATACAAACGGGTATGAGTCTATGGAGTTGAAGACGAAAAGAACGGAAACAACGACCCTCGGCAGTGGGTGCTTCTGGTGCGTGGAGGCCGTCATACAGTCGTTGCGCGGGGTGGAGCACGTGGAGGCCGGCTACAGCGGTGGAAAGGTAAAGGACCCAACCTATCAAGAAGTATGCTCTGGGCGAACTGGCCATGTAGAGGTCGTCCAGATTACGTTTGACCCTGCCGAGATCAGTTTTCGGGATTTACTCTTCATCTTTTTCTCCACGCACGACCCGACGACACTGAATAGTCAGGGCGCGGATGTGGGCACGCAGTATCGCTCGGTTGTCTTCTACCACAACGACACGCAACGTAAAACGGCCGAGACCGTCATCGCTGAGTTAGAGGAGGAGAACGTCTTCAGTGGCCCCATCGTCACCGAGCTGGCCCCGCTCGATGTGTTTTATCCGGCCGAGGACTACCACCAGGATTACTTCCTGAACAACGCCGAGAAGCCGTATTGCCAGGCGATCATCGCGCCCAAAGTGGCAAAACTCCGCAAGCAGTACCTTGATAAGCTCAAGGTTTCCTGAAACCATGCCCCGACCCCCATGAAACGCCGTTTAAGCCTAGCATCCCTTGCCCTTGTTCTTCTTCTACCGGCGTGCACCGCTGACTCCGCACCGGCCGATGACGTGCCAACGACTACGGTTGCCGATGTTGATTCGTCGCTAGTTATCACGGTGTATAAGTCGCCCACGTGCGGTTGTTGCAGTTTGTGGGTAGACCATCTTGAGGCGAACGATTTCAATGTGCAGGTTGTCGAGATGGAAAATGTGAACTCGGTCAAGGAGTACTACGGGATTCCTTCGGAGATGATGGCCTGCCACACGGGAATTGTGGATGGCTACGCTATTGAGGGCCACGTTCCGGCAAATGACATCAAACGCCTTCTGGAAGAACACCCCGAGGCCATTGGGCTTTCCGTTCCGGGTATGCCGATTGGCTCGCCGGGTATGGAGGTGGAAGGCCGCCCGGCCGACAGTTACGACGTGATGCTGGTTACGGAAAGCGGCTCCAGCGTGTTTGCCAGCCACTGAGTGGCCCTACGATTCCATGAGAAAGCCCCGTTCCGCATTGGCGGAACGGGGCTTTCTATTGATGGTGAGATCTCTCCCAAGTGCGAAGGAGATCCCGACGCTATTCGGGATCACTTCAGCAGCGTCACCGTCCGGCTTTCAGCGAAGCGCTCGCCCGTCACACGAACGACGTACTGCCCAGTCGCGAGACCAGCACCGTCGATGGTGAACGTCTGGTTTGCATCCGCTTCCATCGTCGCGTTGAACAGCGTGGCGACCCGTTGGCCGAGCACGTTGTAGAGTTCAACAGTAACGTGCTGCGTCTGCGCCACAGCAAGATCGAAACTAGCCTGCGGGTTGAACGGGTTCGGGTAGACGGAGGAAAGCAGGTGCGTGCTGGGCGTACCGACCGTGGCCTCCACGCCACCGAAGTACTCGAACTGCCCGTCGAAGTCGATCTGCTTGAGGCGGAAGGCGTATGTGCCCGGAAGCAAGTCGGTTGAGAACGAGTACTCCTGGGCTTCGGTGGTGGTGCCGTGCCCTTCGACGAATCCAAGAGCATTCCAGGTTTCGCCCTGACGCATCTGCACCTCAAAGCCGGCGTTGTTGGTCTCGGAGGCCGTCTCCCAGTTCAGCGTAACCGACTGGCCGTCCACGACAGCGTTGAACGAGACCAGTTCCACAGGTATCGGGGCGCCATAGAACACGAGGATCGCATCACCACAGTCGAAAGCGTCCGTGCTGGCTACGTAGATGGTTCCGTCGTCCATCGTAACCATATGGGTTCCATCGGCGGCTTGATAACACGGAATGTCTACCTCTGGATCGGCGAGAAGTGGCGTTTCCTCGGCAAAGAGAACACCTCCAGTCTCCTGGAACGTCACACCCCACTGCTCGCCGTCTTCAGCGAAAAAGCTGTTATTGAATATGTAAATGCCGACCGCACCGCCGCTGCTAAGGAGGCTCGGTCCGTCACCAAAGAACCCAACTACTTCCACATCCTCAATGCCGCCGTCCGTAGGGTTGACGAAGATTCCGTCGGTGAAGGGATCGTAGATGATCTCGAACCCACCTCCCTTTCCGCCCAAGTCGAAGGCGACAACCACATTCTGAAGACCGGCTCCGCCGTTGCCAAACTCAGAGGAATTGCTTACGAGGAATTGCTGAGCAAAGAGGTCGAGGTCGTACAGGTCGAGGTCAGGATCCGTGTACACTTCAACAGGCACTAGAGGGAAGCCACCGGACGACCCTGTAGGTACCACAAGCTCATAGAAGCCGTCCTCGGGCGCGCCGAAGAATTCGACGAGGGCGAGGTAGATAGGAGGAAAGCCGCCCGCAGCAGGCGCGACATCCACGGCAATGCCGGTGATGCCGTCGGCTTCAGCGAGAACGGTTCCGCCGCCGCCGTCCAAAGCACCCGCAATGTTAACGCTGTAAACGAAATCAATGCCTCCCACAGCGAGTGCTGCATAGATATCACCAAATGGCGTGACGGTCAGAGCACGGCAGTCGGTTACATCACCGCCGAGTTGGGCATCCAGCGTGGCGCTGTCAACGATCACAAACGTACGGTTGCCAAGCGTTGCATTGGGGTTGTGGCCTACCAGGTCGCCGGTCGCTTCGTTGTAGAAGATGAAGACGGGGAATTCGCCTCCTACTGCCTGTATATCAATCGCGTCCATGCAATCGATCTCAATGTCGGATTGCTGGCCTTCGTCCATGAGAAAGGCAAGATCGGCTACCGTGTCGTAGTCAACCTGCGCCTGTACGGGGATAGCGAGCGCTACCACGAGCACCGCGAAGAGGGAAAGGGTAAAGCAGGTTTTCATGGGATTGGGGGAGGATTTGTTAGAGCTTGGTAGAGTATAGTGAACACGGGCCAATTTTCAGCGACGAGCGCTTTGAATTCCGATTACTAACAACAAAAAAGCCCGGCCCTCAAACGAGGACCGGGCTTGCTCCCCCGGTTGGACTCGAACCAACGACTTCTTGATTAACAGTCAAGCGCTCTAACCAACTGAGCTACGGAGGAATGTCGCCTCGCGGTTGTCGAGCGAAGCGATTTCAAAAATACGGGATTCGCCGGGGTGAGAGCAACCGTGCCGACCCTGTCGAACCACATCAGTTCCCGCTATTCACCGCTTGTTCGTCGGTCCAGACGTTGTTCGTGCGGTCCACGTCCAGCGTGAAATCACCGGGGTCCAGTTCCACGCGGGTTACGTCGCCTGCGGGAAACGTCACCGAGGCCGAGCGCGCTCCGGAAAGCCAGTGTTGAACTTCAATACGCAACTCCTCCGTCTCGCCGTTTGCGTACGTGGCCACGACGATGGCCGGCATCGGCGCAAGGCCGTAATCAGCAATAGAGACATGGACGCCGTCGGTGGCCTCCTCTACGGAGACGATGCCCTGATCCACCGTCCACGTTTCAAAGAGGGTGGGTGTCCAGAGCCAGTCGAGGTCTTCGCCGAGTACGTCCTCGAACGTATTGAAAAGATCGTAAGGGTAGGGATGTTTGTATGCCCAGCGCCGGGCGTACTCACGGTAGGCATCCAGGAATCGGTCGCGGCCGTAGATACCCTCAATGGCGTGGAGCAGAACAGCGGGCGTTGAGTACGAGGCCACGCCACGCGACGAGTTCTGAATAGGATCGACCTGGCGCGTGCCGCCGCCCATTGGGAAAAGGTCGTTGTGACGCATCGGCTCAACGGCCAGTCCCGTACCGGCCAGAAAGAAGTGCGATTGACGATTGCGGTTCCAGGCGTCCACCTCCGGGCGGTTCTCGGCCGAGCCGTCAAAGAAGCTGCGGATGCCTTCGTTGGTGTTGTAGCTCGTCAGTCCCTCGTCCATCCACGTGA
>JADFLK010000263.1 GCA_022564455.1 Bacteroidota bacterium | reverse complement strand
GACGCGCCTTTCGATGCTCACACTGGCTGTGGCCTCGGCCTCCCGCGCTACGGCTTTTTTTGAGATCTATGACGGATTGCTCGCGCGCTCCGGTGTACAGCCTCCTGCCGAAATAGCCGAGGCCATCGCCGCGCTGGAACAAGCTATGGTCATCGTTCCCGAAGCCGCCGGCGAAGCCCTCTCCGCGGAAACTGCCGGCGACCTGCCGGTAGCCGAGATCCGTGAGCGTGTCCGGCAGATGGATGAAGAACTGAGCCCGCACCTCGACGCGCTTTCAAATCTGGCCGGTCCCGTTTCAGCGCCAACGGGTAGTCTGGTTGCCGAGCTTACCCGCTGGCGCAGCGACCTGCAAGATCACCTCGAGGGCGACGCCGATGAACTGGCCGTGCTATTTGCAGACGTCACAAACAGTATAGAGGTACGCGAGAAGGAGATTACTGAACTCGGATACGAAGCCGGGCGGCTGGAAGCGTCAGCAGCGGCGCTTCTGATCGTGGAAGAGACGCTCGGACAGGAAGACGAAACTCGTGAGGACGCGCTGAAGGAGTTCATTCATACGCTGCGTGAGATCGGCACCGAGGTCGTGGAGGATCTTATCGGGCTCACGAACGCTGAGCGGCGAGAGGTGGTGGCCGACAACGCGGACGGGATATTGGAGATCCTCGGGATGCTTCGTACGGGCGCGTGGCGGACGGATCGGTAGCGTGGCCAGGAGTCTGTCGGATTTAGGATGATTCTACTGCGGCGGCGGGTAATCGGCTCATTTTCCCGCTTTTTTTCGTTACATAGCACCACTATGCGCCTCAAAAGACCAAAAGAATGATCTCGATGCCCCACTCGCCTCGTTGCGAACCCCTAAACCCGACAGGCTCCTAGATGGATACGTCGGCTTCTTCGGAGCACACGCTACGCCTCGCCTCACTGGATGATGACCTCCAGCGGCGCCTGGATGGGCTACGGTCGAATCGGGGGCCCATTATAGCGTCGCGCCGGTTAGTTGAAGCATCACTTGAAGACGGCGAGGCACATTATGGCATCAACACGGGGTTCGGCGCGCTGAAGCACCAGATGGTTGAGCCGGCGAATTTGGAGCAATTGCAACTGAACCTGATTCGCTCACACGCCGTCGGCGTTGGGCAATCCGTTCCGAAGGCCATATCGCGGCGGATGCTGCAGCTGAAAATCCACGCGCTAGGGTTGGGTTATTCAGGCGTATCGGAAGAGGTGTTTGAGCGGCTGCTTTTGATGGAGAAGCTGGATCTCATTCCAGTGATTCCCACAAGAGGCAGCCTCGGCGCCTCCGGCGACCTCGCGCCGCTTGCGCACATGGCGCTGCCACTGATTGGGGAAGGGGAGATATGGATGGAAGATCGACCGGAGCCTGCCTCCAACGCGCTCGGCCGGCACAACCTGGAACCCGCCACGCTGCGCGCCAAGGACGGCCTTGCACTGATCAACGGAACGCAGTTCATGGCGGCTTACGCCTGTGAGATCATCCTCAAAGCGCAGAACCTGGCCAAGACCGCCGACATTGTGGCCGCGATGAGCCTGGATGCCTGCCGAGGTTCCATCCTGCCGTTCGACGCCCGGGTTCAAGCCATTCGGCCCCATCCGGGGCACGGCGTGGTGGCGGAAAATATTCGCAACGTGTTGGAGGGGTCGGAAATCCTGCCATCCCACGAGGACTGCGGGAAGGTGCAGGATCCGTACTCGCTGCGTTGCGCGCCACAGGTTCATGGCGCGAGCCGGGATGCCATCGCGCACGCTGCTCTGGTTGTTGAGACCGAGATCAACAGCGTGACGGACAACCCGCTCGTCTTTGAAGATGCTGATGGTAATCCAGACCTCATTTCGGCGGGGAATTTCCACGGCCAGCCGCTCGCTCTCGTCCTCGACTACGCGGCCATCGCGCTCGCCGAGTGGGCCTCCATTTCGGAGCGTCGTACGTACTTGTTGATTGACGGCTACGACGACCTCCCGCCGTTCCTTGTCGCCGAATCGGGACTGCAATCCGGGTTTATGATTCCGCAATACACGGCGGCGGCGCTGGTGTCGGAGAACAAGACCCTCGCCCATCCCGCGAGCGTAGACTCGATTCCCTCCAGCAGAGGACAGGAAGATCACGTTTCGATGGGAGCGTGGGGTGCGTTGAAGTGCCTGCAAGTTGCTGAGAACGCCGAGCAGGTGCTTGCCATCGAGCTGCTCTGCGCCGCCCAGGCGCTGGACTTCCGGCGGCCGTTCAAGTCGGGGCTCGGCGTGGAAGCTGCCCACGCAGCAGTACGCGCTCGCGTGCCTTTCCGCGAAGCGGACACCATGTTTACGGACGACATCTCCGCGTGTACGGCGTTGGTGCGCTCCGGGGCGCTGGTGCGAACCGTTGAGGCTGAGATCGGCGGACTTCGTTAAATCTGGTCCGTGCGTTCGCGGCACCCTACATTCCAGACCATGCTGCCTCGGGTGTACATCGAAACCACAATTCCCAGCTTCTACTATACCCGTAGGAGCGATCCCGAGAGCGTAGCCAGACGTCGCTGGACCAAAAGGTGGTGGGCGCATTCGGATGAGCACTATGAGCTGGTTACCAGCCCCGTTACTCTCGATGAACTAGAACGAGGAAGCATTAAGAGGCTTCGTGAACGGCGTTTATCCATGCTTCGCACCCTACCCGTATTGGCTATTTCTGAGCAAGTGTTGAGTGCAGCCGAAACGTACGTCACCGAGCGGATCATGCCTGCCGACGTAGCAGGCGATGCGCTTCATCTAGCCCTGGCATCCGTTCATGCTTGCGATTATCTGCTCACCTGGAACTGTCGCCATCTAGCGAATGAGAACAAGGCCGAACGTATCGCGTTGATTAACCAGCGACTCGGACTTCCGATTCCCCGGCTCGTGACGCCATTGCAGCTTCCTCCTCCAGAAAAATGAGTGATCCCGTCATCGATAGTGTACGAAGCGAACGCAGGCGAATTTCTGCCGAGCATGGGCACAATGTGAGGCAGTTGGGGAGGTATCTCACGATAGTCCAAACCGAAGACTATTCGGAGCGTCTGGTTCATCCGCGTCGTACCGACAAACGTGTGAGAAAGGCCAGGCCCAAGCTGCGGAAGTCCGCATGAAGCGGATCGGTTCCTCTGCCTTTTTCCGCCTGGCATAAAAAAGCCCCGTCAGCCTTACGGGGCGGACGGGGCGCGTGTGTGGCGGGGCCGGAACAAACCGGCCACACGCGGTTCACTTGTTTTCGTTAACGATGTTAACGGGCGCAAAGTGTCAAAGGGGACGCACTTTTGCACCAATTTCAATTCACTAGTGTGGAATCGGTAACGGATGTTTCCACAGGCGTGGTTGAATTGAGCATCCAGTTGATGTGGTCGCCGGGAGCAAGGCCATGGCGGTCCACAAACCCTGCTGGAGTTTCGACGACAAACTGAGACCCGCCATCGGAGAACACCCGGTCCAGTGAGTTCGGCGTTGTGTATTTGGCCGCGTTGATAAGCGTGGAGTCTGCGGCGAAGAACATGATGTCCAGTGCGCGTGGCGTGTTGGCCATGTAGAAGGCCTGGCTCCGCTCTTCGGGGAAGACGAACAGCATCCCCCAGTCGCTCGGGATGCACTTTCGAGCCATCAACCCCCGGCCGCGCGTCGAGTCCGTGTCTACCACTTCTATGGCAATTGCCTTGAGTTCGGTACTGTCTCCGCGGAAGAACGTCAACTGTCCGTCCGTGCGGTAGGCGATGCCCGGCGTTTCCTCGCAAGCGCCGTTCGATGTGGGCGCATCGTTGCCGCAGGCGGCGAAGAGCAGAATGGGAAGAACAACCAGTAGACGACGCATAGACACTCAACGGGTGAAGCGGCGCGAAAGGTACGTTTGTTCGGCCCGTGTGGTGGTGTGCCTGGGAGTCTGTCGGACTTAGAGGTTCGTGACGAGGCAGACGGGAAATCGAGAGCAGTTTTTCGATCTTTTGAGTTGCATAGTGGTGCTACGTGACGATAAAGATCGGAAAAATGGGCCGATTTGCTGCTGCCGCAGTAGAATCATCCTAAATCTGACAGG
>JADFLK010000262.1 GCA_022564455.1 Bacteroidota bacterium | reverse complement strand
CACGCTATCACCACTGCCATGACTGTCGCAGCGCTCTTCCTGCTTGCCGCAGCCTCCGCGGTTGCGCAGCCGGACGAGGTATTCCCGGAAGCAACTCATGACTCCACAAAGAGCCGATACGGCACGGGTGGGGGGATCTCCATCCAGCTCAACGAATCCGGGTTTGGACTCGGAGGCCTGTACCGTGTGCGGTTTGGTTCCACTACGTCTGGGATTCTGGAGTTAAGCGTAGGCGTGGCGAAGGACGCACGTGAGCAGCAATTCTTTATTGGCCTTTTCGGCGATACAGTGACCCCTTTCAAGCGCAATTACGTGGTGCTGGCGCCCCTGCAGGCAGGGGTTGAGCAGCGCATCTTTGCCGGCCAGATTGAGGACAACTTCCGGCCGTACGTACAGATATCGCTCGGGCCCACCTTCGGCTATCAATGGCCGTACTTCCGCGACGTAAACGGTAACGGCTTGCGCGAGGAAGGGGAAGCCCTCAACGGGCTGTTTGGCGGAATAGGGGAAGGCCAGTTCAGGTTGGGCGCCGGTGCAACGTTGGCCATTGGCGCATACTTCGGCCAAAGCCGCCGCTCTACGCAGGGGGTGCGTTTAGGGTACGTAGCGTCGTATTTTTTTGAAGATGTTGAGCTACTGGAACCTGCTGCCTCCGTGGAGTCGCCGGCGCGGCGTTTTTTTGGAGGGCCAGTGGTCAGTTTTCACCTCGTCCGCTTGCTGGACTAACATGGCCCGTAAGGGTCGAGGCCAGCCTTATTTGTTGGGATGTGGAGATTCGGCCGCCCATTGAGCGGAGGGGGCGCTGTCGAGTCGGCGCATATCATTCTATGAACAGTCTCTAGATTTCCACTTGAACAGCTAATAGCCATTCCGTCCTGACTTCCACCATGCAACACCCAACGTCCAGTTTCATACTCGCAGTCTTACTCCTTTCCGGCCCCATTTCACAGGCGCAGGGAACCCTGTTCGACTACTCTCCGGCATCCAGCCAGCCTGAGGGCGGCCCTTCTCTTCCTTCTGGATTTTACCTCGAGAGCATAACCCCAGGCATCTCTTTTGAGGAACCTGTAGCTGTCGTAGCGCTGGTGGATGGCCGCTTCCTTGTTGCCGAGAAACGCGGCATCGTTCACACGATCGAGAACGGTATCCGCCTTCCCACCCCTTTCCTCGACATTCAGGATGAGGTTCTGAATCACGCCGATCGAGGGTTGCTGGGTCTTACGCTCGACCCCGAGTTCGCCTCCAACGGACGGATCTTCCTCCACTACGCAGTGGATCATGACGGCACAGGCGATTACGAGCGCTTTGATGCTTTCGTCAGGATTACGAGTTATACCGCAAGCGCTGCCAACCCCAACGTCGCCGACCTCTCGTCCCGAAACGTACTCATCGGCGAGACGTTTTCGACCGGCATACCGGCCTGTTTCTTCTCGCACAACGGCGGGCACCTGGCCTTCGGTAGCGATGGAACGCTGCTGGTTTCCACCGGTGATGCCGCCAGCTTTATAGAGGTCGATGCCGGTGGACTCTATCCCGATTGCTTTGGGCCGGGCCGATTTGATTCCAGCGAAGACATCGGCTCATTCCGCTCACTGCGCGTAGAGAGCCTAGCAGGAAAAATCCTCCGAATTGATCCGAACACCGGCGACGGAATCACTTCCAACCCTTTCTACACAGGCGATCCGACAGATAACGCCTCGAGGGTTTGGGCGTACGGATTGCGCAATGCCTTCCGATTCGCTGTGCGAGACAACGGCTCCACCGACCCAAACGACGGCCTTCCGGGCTCTGTGTACATCGGCGATGTTGGGTGGAATCGCTGGGAAGAGCAACAGGTTGCCAAGAGTGGCGAGAACTTCGCGTGGCCATGTTACGAAGGCCCCTTTGAGCATTCAGGATATCAGGCTGAGACACCTGCTACGAACGGATGCGGGGTGATGCCTCCCCGAACGGACCCGGCGTATTACTGGAGCCACACTGACCCGGGTGCATCGAACCCACCTGGATTGCTTGGTTTTACAGCATTGGGAGGCGCGTTCTACACCGGCTCCGTGTACCCGGCTGTTTACCAGAACGCCTACTTCTACGCAGATTTCGCCCTTGGATGGATGGCGTTCGCCCATGTGGACGCCGACGACAACTTCCTGGACCACACCCTATTTGCAGAGAACCTCAGCTTCCCCGTCCACATTAGTTACGACCCTTTCCGGGAGCAGTTTCTGCTGGTGGATGTCGCCGAGGGGGATATTTTCTGGCTCGAATTTGACGACCCTGACACAAACGAAGCCCCGGTGGCCGTGGCCTCGGCTACACCTACCAATGGCACAGTCCCGCTCGCTGTTGCCTTTTTCGGCGACGAATCGTTCGACCCCGAAGGACGGCCACTGCTGTTTTCGTGGGACTTCGGCGACGGCGCTGCAGCTACCGAGCCCAACCCATCGCACGTTTACGACAAGCCGGGACTTTACCCCGTAACCCTGACCGTTACAGACCCGTCGGGCCTGACGGGCACTGCCAACCTGACCATAACCGTAGGAAGCGGCAACGGACCTCCGGAGGCGGCCATCACCGAACCCGCCAAGCTCTTCGCGGCGGCACCGGGTGATGAAGTAGTCCTCGTAGCCTTGGCCTCCGATCCAGATCAGGATGCCGCTACGCTTGCTTATCACTGGAGTGTTTCGCAGGTCCACAACAGCCACGAGCATCCCAATTTCCTTGAAGCGGACGGGCAGTCGGTGACGTTTACCGTTCCTGGGCACGGCGTCTCGGGCGAGGTCATCTATTACCACATTTACCTTACCGTTGCCGACGACGAGGGCCTCACTGCGACGGACGAACGCCTGCTCCGCATTGTGCTGGATGATGAGTTCGATGTGACGGACGCCGGAGCACCGATTGCGCTGGTAAGCCAGCTTCCAGGTGGAAGTACCGAAGGGATTGAGGTGATTCAGGACGGCTTCTTCCCCCCCGTCGGCACCGAACCTCTCGGCCAATTCGATACCTATACCAACGACACAGGCAGTGGCCGCACGGAAGACTGGATCGGGTACGAGTTCTCCGAACAGCTTCAATTCTCACGCATCACCTTCCAGGAAGGCCTGCACTTCAACAACGGTGGCTGGTTCGAAACGCTGAAAGTGGAAGTCAGAAGCGGGGGCACGTGGACCGAGACCCAGTTCTTCACTCCCTTCCCTGAATACCGCGGCAACGACGGCGTCTCGTACAATACATACGAGTTGCACTTTCGAGTCCTTGAGGGCGACGCGATCCGGATAAGCGGGGCACCGGGCGGATCGGCCCGCTTCATCTCGGTTGGAGAGCTTCGCGTCTTTTCGCTCACTCCCCTACCCGACGCAATTCCCGGCCCGAACGCCCTTACCATAGACAGGATCTACCCAAACCCGTTCAACGCTACCACGTCGGTGCGGCTGAATACAGTTGAACCAGGGTTCCACCACATCGAGGTCTACGACCTGCTCGGCCGGCTGGTGCTGAGAAACTCGGCGTTCTCCCTTGGGGAAGAAACGCTGAACGTGGTCGTTGATCTGTCCGGCCTGGCCGGCGGATCGTACCTCGTTCGCGCTGTCGGCCCCGGTTCGGCCATCACTCGTACGCACCGAATCTCGCTCCTCCGCTGATCTCAGTCTGGCCGCGCGGCAAGCAGGTTCGTTGCGACCTGATGGTCGGGCAGCGTTGCATCGTTGTACCTGTCGGCCAGGCCAAATCGGTCGAGGATGGCTACGCCGCGGTTAATCTGGCGTGGCTCCAGTTTGTCGTTCCACCTGCCGACGAGATCGCGCTTCCTGTCTGATGAACCGGATGTGCTGCTCGGCTTCCGAAGCCGATCACGAAGCGCTTGCTCACGCCTTTGCGGGATGTGCAGCCAGCCGATGGCGATACGAAGGCCGCGCATGGCCTCTGGCCTTGAAGCAGGTGCAAACACGACCAAAATACCCCCTCTAACCTCTGGGATAGATTGGCTTGGTGTTACGCACGTCCCCGCTCAATAGTGCGGCGGACAGGATTCCATCGCCACAAGTTTTCCGGGCGAAGATGGACACCGCCAAGCCACCGATCTA
>JADFLK010000261.1 GCA_022564455.1 Bacteroidota bacterium | reverse complement strand
GGATGCCGGCGGAAGCGATGAACCCGTCTACCGTCAGGCCAGCGGCATAGACGAGCCGATCGCCCACACGCTCGTTGACGCTGCCATCCGACACCTGCGCGAGCGACGAGTCTCGGGGCGTGTAGCTGATGGCAACCGGGCGCGCCCTGTCCACCATAGCGGCAGCGACGGGGTGGACCCGCCCTTCGAGTCCAAGGAGCTCAACTGACTTATTGAGTCGGCAGAACGTGGGAGGCACGGGCTCAAAGGCGAAGACGATCGTCGGGCGAGGTGCCGTCATCTGGACGAGGTGGGTACTCCAAAACCCAACGTTGGCACCAACGTCGAGCACCACAGGCGACGCCTCATCCCGGAGCCACTCCGCGCACGTCTCCAACTCGCTCCGGAACGCGTTTCGATTGTAGAACGGGTTCGCGCCACCCCAGTCGTCCACGTAGCAGATGTAGGAATGGCCGATACCGCTCTTCGATCTGAATCGCTTTACGTGCAAGGTGTCCATCACCTTCAGGTAGGCCTTTCTTAGCCGCGTGCTCATACGAAGGGGGAGTCTGGGGATCGGCAGTCGCAAAGTATTTGTTCACTGCTGCATGGGATACGGTGCGCCTCCTCAATATATCCGCTGCCATGACAACTGCAACTCTGGGACCTTCGGCCAAAATCCCGAGACCGCGCCGCGCGGCCTCACTGAGACAGGCCTCACAATGCGTTCGCGGCCGCTTCCGTAGCTTGTCGCCAGCAACCTCCCTCGCGGCATCACCACCATCCCACCTCTGAAAACCATGGAACGCACCCGCCTCTCGATCGGCCGCGCACTCGGCCTGTACTTCCTTTACCTCGTCGTCTTCGTATTTGGTGGCGGCATCGGCGCTGGTGTGCCGTCATTCATCTTCGGGATCATTACTGGCACCGACCCCACGTCCGGCCAGGACCACTTTTTGTACGCCGTCATGTTCGGTGTGACCGGATATATCGCCTACGGGCTCGCTAGGCGCGCTGTGGAATAATTCGTAGTGGGTCATTTATGAATTAGACGAGCCGGTTTACCTCGCGAGTAGCATCGTCCGCACATAGCTACCCTGCGGCGTCTCCAGCCGGTAGAGGTACGTACCGCTAGGTAGACCATCCGCATGGGAGATCGCCTCGCGTGCCCGCTAAATGCCGAGAACGCAGAAAACCCTCAGGCCATAGCCCGAGGGTTTCTGTACTCTCACAAAGGACGCTATGAACCTTCGCGTCCTCATGCCATGGTAGGCATGAACGAACATACACAAGACACCCGTTACGACGCAATCGCAGCGACGCAATTCACTTCTCAGCAGGACGAAATCATTTCGACCTGAACCAATTGCCAGTCCAGCTCCGCAAAAAAAACCGGCACCATATGTACCCTGCCCTCTACATTCAGCACTGCCAAGGGATTTCGGTCCCTCCACTCTCACAATCACCCCTGGAGGTGAACCAATGAACAACCGCCTAACAACACTACTTATGGTGTGCAGCCTCGCGCTGGCACTAACGCCCATCTCAATTCAGGCCCAGGAGGATGGACCTCCGACGATCATGATGTCCTCCGCCCAGTGCGACCGCAACACGCTTGACGACCTGCTGGACAATGGAAGGGAGCGTGCACTCCCGATTTGGCAGGACCTCGTTAACGAAGGAATGATCGAATCGCACGGGACCTTGAGGCATTGGTGGGGTGATGAATGGAACTTGGTTTCCGTCATGGTCGCAGCCGACGTAGCAGCCGTGGTAGCGGCGAATGCCGAATTTGGCAGCCGCTTCAACGACCTGTACCCCGACGACGATACGTACATCACCAATTGCCCCAGGCACCGCGACGTGTTTTATCAGGGCATATCGAGGACGACCTATGGGGACGCTGACGATGAGGACAACGGTGATGGTAACGCGTTCGCTATCAGCTACTTTGAGTGCGACTACACTCAATTCGGCGAGATTGCCGAACAGGATCGGGAGGGCAACGACGTCTATCAGGGACTAGTGGACGAGGGGATGCTCAGCTTCCATGCAACCGCCTCCCATACGTGGGGCAATGAATGGAACTACATCTCCGTTGCGAGTGCCGACGATATACCCGCGCTGCTTGCGGGCCTCGCTGAAGCGAATAGTCGGTTTGAGGAGGCGTATCCTGATGAGGAGTCGGTACTCGACGCGGCCTGTACGGCGCACAAGGACAACATTTACTCCCAAGTCATGTGGACCGTCGATCCCGAAGGTGACTGACGTCCCAAGTCAACGGGTGACCTTCGAACCCGAGTTTTCACGTGACGAATGCCCCGGCTCCGTCGTTGCGAGTCGCGCTTGGCGCGACGAAGCGCAATAAAAAACGGCTCCCTCGTCTTCGAGGGAGCCGTTCGGCTGTAGCGGGGGCAGGATTCGAACCCGCGACCTTCGGGTTATGAGCCCGACGAGATACCACTTCTCCACCCCGCAATGTAGATGGTAAATATACGGAATCCGAAGCTGAGCCCGCCGCAGCCGGGGCGGAAGGCATGTGAAGAATGTCGGGGCCTCGGATATTCTGTGATCGCCTGGAAATCATCGTCTGGAAATGGAGGGCGCCGTGCCTATTTTACAGGGTCTATTCTACGCCCTTTCCAACCAACCCTCGACATCCCCTTAAATGGCTACGGTTCGCCCGTTCCGCGCCCTGCGGCCACACCCGGATTTTGCACAGCAGGTTGCATCCGTTCCCTACGACGTTATTGACAGCGCAGAGGCGCGTGAGTTGGCCGAGGGCAGGCCCAACACGTTTCTCCACGTCGTCCGGCCCGAGATCGACCTCCCCGAGGGCACTGACGAACACGCCGACGAGGTCTACGAGAAGGGCGCGGAGAATCTGGCTCGGTTCGCGGAAAGCTCGACGTTTCTGGAGGAAGACGAACCGGCGCTGTACGTCTACCGGCTGGTGATGAACGGCCGGGCGCAGACGGGGATCTTCGGCCTCGTCTCAGTGGCCGAGTACGACGCCGACATCATCCTGAAGCACGAGAAGACGCGGCCCGACAAGGAGGACGACCGGACGCGGCACATCCTGACGCAGCGGGCGCACGCCGAGCCGGTGATGCTCACCTACCGCGGCACGGATGATATCGACGACGCGGTGAATGCCGCGATGGAAACGCCCCCTCTGTACGACTTTAAGGCAAACGACTTCGTTCAGCACACGATATGGAGAATAGCCGATCCGGACGCCGTTTCGAAGGCGTTTGGCGAGGTGGATGTGCTCTACGTGGCCGACGGCCACCACCGCTGTGCGGCGGCAAGCCGCGTTGCCAAAGAGCTGGCCGATGCCGAGGGCGCGCAGTACTTCATGGCCGTCCTTTTCCCGATGGAGGACATGGAGATTCTGCCATACAACCGCGCGATCGTTAAGCTGCCGGTAGGCAAGCAGAAGTTTATGGACCAGCTCAGCCACCGATTTGATGTGGAGGAGACGTACTCCGCCGAACCGGAAGAACCAGATACGATTGGCATGTATCTGGGGGATGGCTGGTACCGTCTCCGCCTGCCGGAGACAGAGCGCGATGGTGTGGCGGATACACTCGATGTGGCCCGTCTTGGTGAGTTCATCCTTGAGCCCATGCTCAACATCGCGGATCCGCGCACCGACCAGAACATCCGTTTTATTGGGGGCATCCGGGGAACGAGTGAACTGGAGCGCCTCGTCGATTCCGGCGAAGCCGACGTGGCCATCTCGATGTACCCCACCAGCCCCGACGAACTTCTCGACGTGTCGGACGCCGGCGAGCTCATGCCGCCCAAATCAACCTGGTTCGAGCCAAAGCTGCGAAGCGGGTTGCTCGTTCATCGATTTTAGAGATTGCTGATTGAAATATTGGAACGTTGAAGATTCCGACTTCGTGAGTGCGGAGCGTTCGCCGACATGCCCAATCTTCTAATCTTCCGGTCTGTAACCTTCCGATCCCGACCATGACCATCCTCATCGCCGATTCGTTCTCCGAGGCCGGGCGCGCGGCGCTCCAGCAGGCCGGGCACACCGTGGTTTTCGAGCCGGGGTTGAAGGGCGGGGCACTCACAAGCGCACTGGCCAA
>JADFLK010000260.1 GCA_022564455.1 Bacteroidota bacterium | reverse complement strand
CGCGGTAACGTAGCAGCGCCCCGTCAACGGTCCGTTGAATAAAGCCGTCTTGGGCGGCCTCGCGTTCAAAGCGGTCTACGTTGCCGGCCCTGTCCTTGACCACAGCGAGAAGCGCCTCGGGGTGCACCTTGTCCTCCACGTGCCACTCAACCAGTTCCCCGTCCACGCGCATGTGGAACTCTACTTTCCGGTCCGCATTCGGGAAAATGTGGATGTCGCTTGCCTCCATGCGTACGGCTTCAACAAGCGCTGCCTCAACCAGGTTAATGAGCGACGAGCGGTTGATCTCAGCCTCGATGGCCTCCTCATCGACCAGTTGCGACTGCGCCTGCTCGAACGAGGCCCCCAGGTCGTAGGCCCAGCGATCCTCCTGCATTCGCTCCAGGTATTCGTTCCGCTTTGGAAAGACGGTGCGAAGGATTTCTGATATTTGTTCTTCGGGCGCGTAGCGTAGCTCGAAGAGGTCGAGGTTGAGCCCGTGGACAAACCTGAGAATATCCGGGCTTGCCGGGTCGTGGGCTGCGAATACAAACTTGAGGACGCCGCGATCCGGCTCAATCTGCTGCTCGAGCGGAAGGAGTTTCAACGCAACCAGCTCGTCGCGTTGCTCGGCGTCGAAGGATTCCACAACCCGCTTGATAAAGTCGGGCTCCGGCATTCCCTCGGTAATTTCCGCGTGACGAAAGGCGTAGATCCGGGCGGCTTCGGCAAATACGGCCTCGCTATTCACCTGGGGATGACGGGCGAGCCAGCGCCAGAGCGTGTCCCGTTCTCCTTTGCGGCGCCACTGGTTGTACGCCTCGCGCACCTGGGCGATCGTGACCAGTTCCCGGTCGAGCAACCGCGCTACCACGCGGTCTTTTCGCGCCGCATCTCCAATCCCATCGCCTGCCCGGGCCACCCCGCCGTTCTCCCCAATGGTCGGCGGGTCATGCCTGTCCGCAGCAACAACGGCGCCTGTCAGGGCCGACGTTTCCGCAACAGCCGCCGAGGTGTTTTCGGCATCCGTTTCCAGAAAAGCCAGGGTCTCGCCGTCCTGGCTCCCCTGGTCGCTTCCGATGAGTTTGTGACGTTCGTATTTCATTGAGCGGGCGTAGGCCTATCGGCGCTGAAACATGATGTCGGTACTGGTGGGCGAAATCAGCGCGCTCTCCGCCGAGATAATGGTCAGGAGGGCTACCAGGATGGCGATGAAAATGGCTGTGGCGGTTTTGATGGTTTCGATAGCGGTTTCGAGCTTCAAGTCCGTCTCCTTCTCGTAAAACTCGGCCATCTCGTCGGCCGCCTCTTTTACGGAGCCGGTTTCGGTTCCCGAACGGAATCGGGCCAAAGTCATCGGCGTGAACACCTCGGATGCCTCCATCGCCTTAACGAGATCGGTACCTGCCGCCATCATGAGCGGGACGGTTATCGTTTTTATCTGGTGTTCCATGTAGGTGTTTCCTGTCGCCTCCGCAGCAATTTTCATGACCTCCTCGCCTTCTCCGGCGCCCGAATAAAGGACGCTGAAGACGCGGCAGAAAACCTCAAGGTTCAATTTGTGCAGAAGAGGGCCGAGGTACGGGAGTCTGATCATGTGCTTGTGCAGCCAGAAGCGTCCCTTCGTTGTTCGGGCCCAAATCACAAAGGCAATGCCGAGCGCGATGCACAGAAGCAGGGCCCACCAGGCGTTCTTGTCCATCCAGTCGGCAAAGACCAGAGAAGCGCTGGTAAGCGGCGGCAGCTTGACGTTGTATTTGGAGAACAGGCGGGCGTACGACGGAACGATGTACCACACGTACCAGACGAACGCCGCAATCGTGGCGAGGACCGTGATGGAGGGCGTGATCATCGCGCTCCTGACGCTCTTCTTGAACTTGTCCTTTCGCTCGAGGTAGCGCGCTGTGGCCTCAAACATGTCAGCCATGTTGCCGCTCGAAGCGGCGAGGCCCAGCATGTACGCCGTGAACTTCCCGAGCGAGTGCTGGTGTTTCAGAAAGGCCTGGCGGGCGTCCATACCGCCCTTCAGATCACTGTTCAGATCTCGCATCACCTGCCGAAGCGCATTGCTCTGCGTATCAGCAATGAGCAGGTTCAGGACCTCATCGAAGGGCAGCTTTCGCCTGAGCATATTTGCGGCGAGGCGAACGAAGAGGACAATGTCGCCGCTTGCAGGCTTAAGATGGATGTCGAGAAGCTTCTTCTCGACCTTGATAACCTCAAGGCCAACCCTCTCGAGCGCGTGGCGCACTTCATCCGCCGAGTAGGCCTTCTGCGACCCTTTTACGACCTTGCCGGAAGGGTGGCGAACCTTGTAGACGAACGTCAACCGCTCCTCTACGTCCTCGGTAGCAAACTCGTGCTCACTCGAGAGTACGGTGATGCGCTTCTGCGCCAATCGCCGGGTTGGGGCGTAGACCGTGCCACGTACGGCCTCGCCGTTAAGATTTAGACCTGTAAAGCGGTATTCGCGCATGGGCTCGGGGAAAGGAAGCGCGAGGCGGCAAGATACAACTGCCCCTGTCCCGAGGCGGGCCAGGGGCAGTTGTTACCTCGATTATATATATCAGAGCTTGGGTTGTGTGGCCCCTAGCAGGCGAGAGGTGTGGTGCCTGTTGCCCCCTCGTTGAGGATGAATATGCCGCCGAAAATGTCAGCATCGGTAGTGCCGCACACCAGCACATGAACCTCGTTTCGGACGGTCACGCCGTCGTCTGCGAAGTTCGTGCCCGTGATCTGTCGACCGGTTCCTACTGTGGTTAGTACGAACTCGCCGTTGATGTTCGTGTATACGCCCGCCGTCTGTGCATAACCGATGTCGCCGAATGTGGCGTCAGTCCAGTCCTCACCGGCGGCTGCGCCGCCGAATGGTTCGGGCTTCTTGACCCAGGCCTGAATGTCGCTCGCCATGCGAACGGCGTCCTGTGTCATGGCATCGGCGTTAGCCTTTGCATCGTTTTCTGTGAATGCGCGAATGCCAACAACGATGGCAATACCGATAATGACGGTCGCCAGTACAAGTAGAATCAGCTGTTGCTGTCCCATGATGTTCCTCTTAAGGTTTTGGGAAAGAGAGTGTGGTTCGTGTAACCGTGTCTAATTCGTTTCATCCTGGCGAAGTCGCGGATTAGCAAAAGGGTACCGATGGGTGACCTTGCGTGGTCCGCGACCTCTACGCCCCCTGTAAGAGGAACGAGGGGGCCGTGTATGGGCGCCCAGACCTCCGACATGCGAAATGAAAATGAACAAGACTTCCCGGGGAACGGGATGGTTGCTTTATGGAAATTACGTTCCACTTTGTAAATGTAGGCGTTATCAATGCCTTTGCCGAATCATGCCCGTAGACGTTTTAGTGCCAGTCATGTCCTCAATCGATTACAAATGATCGGATTAAAGAGAATTGTTGTTTGAAATGTATCAACAGGACACCCGATTTCAGCATCAAACAACCGCCGGATGGAACGCAACCATGTTCCGGTTGGCACTCAGGAGGCCGGCGATCTGTCTCGATCTCGATTCGCTGAGGATTCCACGAGCACGTTTCACCCGCGCTCTACCTTTCGTCAGACACTCGAACTCAAGGAATAACGCATGCCCGACCCCAAGATCATTTTTTCGATGGTGGGGGTGAGCAAGGCCTACATCCCCGGCAAGCCCATCCTCCAGAACATCCACCTGTCCTTTTTCTACGGCGCGAAAATCGGCGTGCTGGGTTTGAACGGGTCGGGGAAGTCGTCGCTGTTGCGGATCGTCGCGGGGCTGGACGAGAAGTACGACGGTATCGTGCAGGTCCAGAAAGGGATCACCTTCGGCTACCTCTCGCAGGAGCCCGAACTGGACGACGCCAAGACCGTCCGCGAGTTGGTGGAGGAGGGCGCTGTCGAAGCCGTAGGGCTGCTGCGAGAGTACGAAGAGGTCAGCGAAGGGTTTGCTGCGCCGGACGCCGACTTCGACGCGCTGATGGCCGCGCAGGCGAAGCTGCAGGAGAAGATCGACCACCTCGATGCCTGGGACATCGACTCGAAACTGGAGATGGCGATGGACGCTCTCCGTTGCCCGCCGCCGGAGACCTCCGTGGGCATCCTCTCGGGCGGGGAGAGGCGGCGCGTGGCGCTCGTCCGGCT
>JADFLK010000259.1 GCA_022564455.1 Bacteroidota bacterium | reverse complement strand
CACACGCCCTGCCAGCACCCTTCATCCTCTTCGGTGAACGTGAGACCAAGATGTGTCTCGTACAACCAGTCGCGGAATATGGATAGCTCGAAGCGCAACAGGTCCTCATCATAAGGGGGCAATGACGACTGGTAGGCAGTACCGCGTTTCTGCAGGAGACGCAAGGCGTGCAGCGCGTCGGCATACATCGCCGGCGCCGCAGCCGGATCTTCAAGCAATGCGTCGAGATACCGTGTTGAACCGAGGTCCGTAATCAGCAGGAATCCGTCTTCCGGGTTCGCCTCGACGATCCGCGGCGCATTGAGTCGCATGGCCTCGAAGTAGCCGGCAATGCGGATGAATGGCCGGCAGTCTTCCTGTTCGGGCGGCGCATCCATCACAACGAAACTTTCCTGCCCCGTCTGCACCCGAAAGTAGCGCCGGAAGCTGGCGTCATCCGATGCAGGCCGCAATGTGGCTCCGG
This sequence comes from Bacteroidota bacterium, assembly GCA_022564455.1. Next base: position 3,642 of record JADFLK010000259.1, on the reverse strand, counting down.
CGACTGCTTCGATTCCGCCCAGCCATTCCACCAGCGCGGCCAGGCGGCCGTCTTTTTTGGTTTGGCCTGGAGTCACGCGGATGGCAGCCTCCGCCTCATTACGATAGGTTCTACAGCTTCATGGTTGTAAGCCAGTGCCAACCGTGCTCGACCCCTCCTAATCACCCAGCCATCCCTGTCCGCTGTTTCCTTGCAGGCTCGGAGCCTGTCCTCCTTTTGAGCGGGGCAAATCTCGGGAGCCCGCGACCAAGATTCAGGGTGTAGGTTGCAATAGCAGGTAGCTGCCGTCGGTTTGCCCAACGCCCGGTCAATCCACCCCCTGTTTCTTCGCAGGCTCAGAAACCGTCCCCCTTGCGAAGGGGGACACTCTTGTGGCGGCCTATAGGAATGCCCCCCTAACTAACACTGTCCCCCTTTTTGAGGGGGACAAATCTCACGTGCGTTAGCACTGAGACAGGGGGTGAACGGCTACAGCAGCAAATAGCTGTCGTGAGTTTGCGATGCTGTCATCCAATCCGACATTCCCCTTGCCGAGCCCCCAGCTAATCCACCCCCTTCCCACCATTGGGCAGGGTCGAGATCGGGGGTGGACGGGCGGCAGCGTCGGAGCGGAGGTATGTTCACCACTCCGCGTTGCGCCATCACTTCAGCAACGTCACCGTTAGTGCGTCGATGAACGCCCCACCGGGGCGTCTCCTACGCATCTTGCATATACTGGAACAGGTAGGTTCGCGCGCGCCGCCAGTCCCGCGTGATGGTCGGCACCGAGCGGCCCGTGGCCTCAGCGATCTCCTTGTGCGTCATCCCGCCGAAGAAGCGGTACTCGACGACTTCTGCAAGCCGGTCGCTGACCACGGCGAGGCGGTCGAGGGCGGCGTCGAGGCTGAGGAGGTCGAGCGCTTCCGTTTCGGCAGCATCCGAGGCGGATACTGCGACAGCCTCGTTGAGCAGTAACTCGGGTGTGCCGCCGCCCCGCTTCTGCGCCGATCGCTCGCGGGCATAGCTGACGAGGACGAACCGCATGGCGCGCGCGGCGAGGGCGAAGAAGTGCGTTCGGTCCTCGAACGAAGGCGTTTCGCCGGCGGTCAGCTTGAGGTAGGCTTCATGGATGAGCGCCGTCGTGTTCAGCGTCTCACCCGGCCGGTGGCGGCGAAGCCGGGCGTGAGCGAGTACACGCAACTCGTCGTAAACGCGCGGCAGCAGCGCGTCCAGCGCATCGCGGCCGCCCTGACGGGCTTCAACGAGAAGCTGGGTGGTGGTTGGCTCGGCAGACATCACCCAGACAGTACCGCGAAAAGGTAGTACCGACCAAGTTTTTTTGCTCCGGATGATCCGCCCCACGCCGCGATTGCGAATGAGAGGGTGACATTCACACTTAACAACCTTCGACATGAACTCCTTCCGTTACCTCATAGCCGCCTCAGCGCTGCTTTTCGCATTCCCGGCCCTTGCGCAGTCGCCCGCCTTCCCGGTCGACGCCAACACGCTCTCCCTCTACACCTTCGACGGCACCAATCCCGACACCACCTTCGACATCTCCGGCAACGACCTCCACGCTTTGAATGACGGGACCACCTCTATTCCCGGCCGCCACGGCAATGCCCGCCTGTTCGACGGAGTGGATGACCGTATCGATATGGACACCGTTCGTATCGCGCTTCAAGGAGCAACGGCCTGGTCGTTCGAATACATTACCAGGAGCGATAACAACGACGGGATTCCACGGTTGATCAACCACGCATGTGGGAATGCCTGGCGTTTGGAGGTGGGCAACAGGTTCATTATTTATGGTTACAAGACCGGCGGGGGATGCACCTGGAACGTGGAGGAATTCCTCGATATCCCAAATCTCGAAAACGAATGGCACTACTTCGCGCTCACGTTCGGAGATGGCGCTATCAGCGTCTACCTGGATGGGGCGTTGCTCGACAGCCAACCTGCCAGCGGTGTCTTCCAGGGTAGCGGCACCAACCTTCGTGCATGGATTGGGCACAGTGATGCTGGCGCGGGAGCGTATTTCCCGGGTGTCGCCGACGAACTGCGCGTTTCAACGATCGCCCGAACCGAAGAAGAGATTTGCACGACGGCGGACGACCTGGGCTGGCCGTGCAAGATCGTTGCGAATGAGCCGGGAGCGGATCTGCCACAACAATTCAGGCTACACGCCGCCTATCCCAACCCGTTCAACCCGCAGGCCACTCTTCGCTACGATGTGCCCACAGGCAGCACGGTGCGTATCGCAGTATATGACGCGCTAGGGCGCGAGGTAGCCGTTTTGTTCGACGGCCTGAATCCTGCCGGACAACACGAGGTGGTCTTCGACGGGCACGGTATGCCTTCGGGGGTTTACTTCGTGCGCATGGCTGCCGAGGGCTTCGCACAGACGCAAACGATTACGTTGTTGCGCTGAGGGTTTGCTCTGGCACTGTCGAGCGCATACCGAGCTTGGTGGATCTGGGCCGGGTTGAGCGTAGAGACGCCCGGCGGCATGTCCCTACGGCACCGTCAGATGTGATGGCGAGGCCCTAGCTTTCACACTCTACGACGCCGACCGAGGCTTCATGGCCGTTCTGGGCCTGCTGGGCCTCACGCTGGACACTTACCGCTGGAAGGCGGAGCAGTATCGCACCCGTCAGCGGAGGCTGAAGCAGGCTGTTGAGCAACGCACGGCGGAGCTGCGCGAAGAGAAGGAGCGCGTGGAGGCGACCAACCGCCAACTGGCCGAAACGAACACGGCCCTGGACCTCGCTCGGACGGAGGCCTTCGCGGCGGCCCAGGCCAAGAGCGAGTTCCTCGCTACAATGAGCCATGAGATCCGCACTCCGCTCAACGGCGTGATTGGGATGACGGGGCACCTGCTCGACACCGATCTGACCCATGAGCAGAGCGAGTTCGCCTCGGTCATCCGCAGCAGTGGCGAAGGGTTGCTTGCCATCATCAACGACGTGCTCGACTTCTCGAAGATCGAGGCGGGGATGCTGGAGTTGGAGGAGCAGCCGTTCGAGCTCCGTGTTTGCTTTGAAGACGCGCTCGACCTCGTAACACAGAGCGCGGCGGAGAAGCAAATCGAGCTGGTTTACGACGTGGACGAGAACGTCCCCTACATGGCCTCCGGAGACGCGACGCGCCTTCGTCAGATTATTGTCAACCTCCTCTCCAACGCCGTCAAGTTCACCGAACATCGCAAGTGAGGTGCAGTATGCTTCCTCGGCGTCGTCGAGGTCGCCCTGTCCTCAAAGGATAGTGCCGAGTTCGATTGGAGTAGTGGCGATGGTTGGGTGCTCGTCGGCATACTGGATGGCGAGGGCCTCACGAGAAAATAGTGGGAGACATTCACCCTGATGGGCTTCGACGAGAAGCTGCGCCGTGGTGGGCTCGGTTGGCATCGGGCAGAGCGTACGGAAAGAACAGACCGTACCAGAAAGGTAGGACACGGCGTCCATTCATCCACGAGATATCCGTACCAGACCCGAAAACGTCCCGTCCCGCAGCCAGAGCGGGACGGGACGGGGTGCTTCTGTTTTCGCAATGATCCGAGACTGCTCTCGGAGCCACCTATTTGAGCAACGTCACCGTCAGCGCGTCGCTGAACGTCTCGCCGGTGAGGCGAACCGCGTACGTGCCCCTAGGCAGGCCGGCGCC
>JADFLK010000258.1 GCA_022564455.1 Bacteroidota bacterium | reverse complement strand
TTCAGCAGGCGGCATTGTGGTAATATGCAGGTCCATCCCATTAAGAGTCAAGGGCTAGCGGGTTTCTTTTTGGCCGTCCGCTTTTTCTACCACGCCGTTGGAGGGCCAAAGGACTATTCCCATCGTGTCGGCATCACTTCCCAATACAGAACTGCGAGAAGATGGCATCCAGCACGTCTTCGTTGGTGATGGCGCCGGTGATGGCGCCGAGCTCGTGGAGGGCCGCGCGGAGGTCGAGGGCGAGCGTTTCGCCGCCGGCGTTGGATTGCATGGCCTGCTGAGCGCGATGAACGGCCTCACGAGCCGCCGTCAGATGCTGGTGATGCCGCTGGTTAACCACGATGGTTGAGCCTTCCGCCGACGTCAGGTTGGAGGCAACGGCCGCGGACAAGACCTCACGAAGGGCGTCAAGGAGCTGGGGATCTGAGATGGCGTTCTTCGCAGAGAGAGCAAGTGCTTCATTGTCTTCAGCGGGTTGCAGGTCTGCTTTGTTGGCGACGCGGAGGACCGGAAAGTCGGGCCTGTCCGTAGCCAGTTCGTCAAGGAATGTGGCTTCCTCCCTCGAAAGCCCTACGGTGGTATCGAAGACGTACAGGAGCACATCGGCATGGTGGATGGCGCGGTGCGTCCGGCGGACACCTTCGGCCTCAATCTGGTTCGTCGTGTCACGGAGACCAGCCGTATCCACAAACCGGAAGAGCAGCCCGTTGATTTCTTTCTCGGCCTCTATCTCGTCGCGGGTCGTGCCGGGAATCTCGCTCACGATGGCGCGGTCGCGCTCGACCAGCGCGTTGAGCAGGGTGGATTTCCCTGCGTTTGGGCGTCCCCCAATCACCACGCGGACGCCGTCCCGAACCAGGGCGCCGAGCCTGTACGAGTCGAGGAGTTCGGTGAGGAGTGTTTCCGCTTCGGCGAGGAGTTGCTCCAGTTGCGACCGATCCGCGAACTCCACGTCCTCCTCTACGAAATCCAGTTCCAGCTCGATGAGTGCCGTGGTCTGGATGAGCGAGGTCCGGATGGCCTCGACGGACTCGGCCACGCGACCCTCCAGATGCCGCATCGACACACGGTGCGCCAACCCCGACTGTGCGTGGATCAGATCGGCAACGGCTTCGGCCTGCGTGAGATCGAGCTTGCCGTTCAGGAAAGCGCGCTGCGTGAACTCGCCCGGCTCGGCCAGCTTCGCACCGGCTTCCAACAGACTCTTAAGCACAAGTTGTGGGGCGAGATCGCCGCCGTGGCAGGTCACTTCGACTATGTCTTCTCCCGTGGCCGACTTCGGCGCGCGGAACAGCGTCACCACTACCTGATCGAGCCGCGTACCCTCTTCATCCAACACATACCCGAAATGCGCCGTGTGGCTAGACGCCTCGGCCAGCCCGGCGTTCGAGAACCGGCTCGCCACGATCCGCACCGCCTCCGGCCCCGACAAGCGTACAATCGCCAGGGCAGCGCGGCCTCGTGCTGTAGCCAGGGCAACGATGGTGTCGGTGGAATCCATGCCGTACGGGCGTATCGTGATACGCCCCTACCGTTTCGCCTTTTTCCGCGCCTTCGCCTGGCCATTCGATCTTGCCCGGCCATTCCGCCCCGCTTTCGGCCCCGATTTTTTCTTCTTGCCCTGCTTGTCCTCGTCTGCGTCGTGATCGTGCAGGTGCCGGTTTATGTACCGCTGCTGGAAAACCGTGAAGATGTTGAAGCCGAGATAGTACAGGCTCAGCCCCGACGGGAAGCGGTTGAAGAAGAAGAAGAAGAAGATGGGCATCATGTACATGATCATCTTCTGCTGCCCCGAGGCAGAGCCGCCCGATGGGGTCGCAATCTTCATCTGGAAGATCATGGAGACGCCCATCAGCAGCGTGAAGCCCGCCACGAAGTCGCCGTAGAGCGGTATCGAGAACGGCAGGTGGAGGATGGGGTCGGGTGCGGAGAGGTCGGGCGCCCAGAGGAAGCTTTGCTGCCTCAGCACGAGCGTGCTCTGGAAGAAGCGCCACATCGTTATGAGGATGGGGTACTGGAGCAGCATCGGCAGGCAGCCGCCGAGCGGGTTCACGCCGCGCTCCTTGTAGAGGCGCATCATCGCCTCCTGCTGCTTTTTGGGGTTGTCCGTGTACTTCTCCTTGATGGCCTCCATCTCGGGCTGCACGTCGCGCATCTTGGCCATGCTCGTGTAGCTCGTCTTCGTAAGCGGGTACAGCACCAGCTTGACGAGCAACCCGAACAGCAGAATGACGATGCCGAAGTTTGGGATGAACCCGGAGAGCAGCGAAAACGACGGCGCGATGACGTACCTGGCCAGCGGCCGTGTCATGAACGCGCCGAAGCCAAACTCCACCATGTCGTAGAGGTTCAGGTCGTACGACGTGAGGCGGCTCAGCTCCATAGGCCCCATGTAGAGGCGGAACGAAGCGGTCTCGCCGGGCTCCGGGCGGGGGATGCCGAGCCGAAGCGAGTATTCCTGCGAGAAGCCTTCCGGCATATCGGCCTCGCCTGTCTGCAGACCTAGCAGTTCGGCCCCGTCCGTTTCGCCGTCAGGAATAAGAACCGTAGTGAAGAACTTGTTCTTTACGGATACCCAGTCAACCTGCCCCGTCGCCGTAATGCTCTTTGGTTCATCCGGCTTGGAGACGCGCAGCACGTTCGTGTCGCCGCCCCAGCGTACGTACGCTCCGGATTGCTGGACTTCCTGCTTCGGGTCGTCCTCGGCCAGGGGAATGGCGCCGTCCCACACCACCTCGTAGCCGCCCGATTGGGCAAGCACGTTGGTGTTCTCCGTTTCGATGCGGAACGTGACCTCGTAGTTGCCCGGCGTAAACCCGTACACGAAGCGGAGCACGCCATCGCCCACGGGCGCTTCGAAGGCCAGTTCGGCCGGCCCGCCGGTAACGGCGAGCGAGTCTACTTCGCTCGACGGCGTGAAGAACAGTGACCGCGTATCGACAAGGCTGCCCTGCGGCGGGGCGAACACAAGCCCCAGTGCTCCATCTTCTGTGTTCGACACCAACTCAACGGGCTCATCGCTGTGGGCTTGCTTGAACTCAAGCAACTGGAACGAGCGGATGGTGCCGCCCCGTGTAGAGAACGTGGCGCGGTACAGATCGGTCTCTACAACAATTGCGCGTTCCGTGCCCGAAAGCGCTGCTGCGAAGCTGGAGTCCGTGGGCGCGGTCAGGCTGTCTGCTTCCGCTGCCACCTGTTCCTCTGCTGCGGCCTGTTCGTCCGTGATCTCTTCCTGCCCGTTTGCTGCCAACTCCGGTTCGGGCTTCGGCGCCAGAAACAGCATCCATATGCCCAAAATGACCGAAATCAGCAGGATGCCGATGATGGAGTTGCGGTCGACGCCTTGTTCCAAGGTGTTGAAGTTTCGGGAGGAAGGAAGCAAGCCGTACTGGAGGAGGAATCCTCAGTTCCGGCCATACAGATTGTTCACGGGGTGTCGGAAAGGCGCTCTTCGAGCCGCTTTAACGCCGCGGGGAAATCGCGCCGGAGGTCGCCCGTAGCCGTGTCTTCCTTGCCTCGGAAGAGGACCATCATGGTGAGGCAGTCGCTTCTTTGGTTAAGGAGATTCATCAGGCCATGTTGTTGATGCCGGAAGATATCTCTCATCACGCGGCGGACACGGTTTCGGACTACCTTGGTGCGCATGCGGTTGCCGGGAGCAAAGCCAATCTGAACCGGAACGTCGGCGCCTACGTCGCTTCGTGGGACCACCCGGTAGCGAATCTGCACCACACCGACATGTACAAACCCAACATCGCCCTGATTTCTATCGAAAAGCGGCCGGATGAGCCGACGGCGCTTCAGGCGGTGGGCGCGAGGAAACTGGTTTCCGGCCACAGTTCTACAGAGTGGCGGCTCAAGCTGCCTGCGGCTTACTTGCCGGACTTGGAGTCGCTGATGGTCAGTTCTGTACGGCCTTTCGCGCGGCGGCGGGCCAGGACTCTCCGGCCGTTCTTGGAGGCCATCCGCGAGCGGAAACCGTGCTTGTTGGCGCGCTTGCGCCGACTGGGCTGATACGTGCGCTTCATTGGATTCGGGAATTCAATTGGTTTGCCGCCCGTCAGATCCTCAGACCTTGTGTTTTCTGGGAGGCGCAGAGCAAGCAAAGATACGTCTCCCCAACTTCGGGCGTCACACTCCCGTGTGAACTCAGTATTGACTTCTTCTCTC
>JADFLK010000257.1 GCA_022564455.1 Bacteroidota bacterium | reverse complement strand
CGTCTGCAGATGCGAGGCCGAGCAACTCTGCGAAGGTGTCAGGTGTCTCCGCGATCAGCTCAAGGTCGTCATCTCCGCGAAATCTATATCCCAGATCGAGTGCTGCCGGGATACCGGGCCTCGCCACAGAGATGACTTCTTCCAATTCATCAAGCGTGTATGTGCCTGTAATGGACACTTGGTCCGGAAGCGGTACACTTATGGTTGTTTGGGGGATACCAAGCATAGAGCCATCGGCAGGATCAAACAGAAATGAGAAAGCATTGCCGGAAGCGAACGTCACTGAGGCCACTGAAGGATCCGTCCCCGGAATCGATACCGAAAAACCACCAATGATTCTCGCGTTAAGATCCGTTCCCTGCCAAGAACCAACGATCCGCTCCGCGTCCGTAAGACTGGATGTTGTGCCAGAATCGCATGCGGCCAGGCCAGATGCAAGAGCTAGCAGAGTGGATAGGATGAGGATGCGAGGCATGGTTTGGTACTTGGAAGCCGTGGGTCAGACCTTGATCTCAACGTCCACGCCGCTTGGAAGCTCGAGCTTCATCAGCGCGTCAACCGTTTTCGAGGAGGTGGAAAGGATGTCAATCAGCCGCCTGTGCGAGCGCGTCTCGAACTGCTCGCGAGCCTTCTTGTCCACGTGGGGGCCACGCAGAACCGTGTAAATCTTCTTTCGCGTCGGGAGCGGAATGGGGCCGCTCACCACGGCACCAGTGGACTTCACCGTGCGAATAATTTTCTCGGCGCTCTTGTCAACCAGCGAGTGGTCGTACGACTTGAGCTTGATTCGAATCTTTTGACTGGCCATGGTTGGCTCGGTAATTTTGAGGGGCATGGAATGCCGTGCCCCGAGGTGTTTAGTCGAGGATTTTGGAGACGACGCCCGCGCCGACGGTGCGGCCGCCCTCGCGGATGGCGAAGCGCAGGCCCTCCTCCATCGCTATCGGTACGATCAGCTTTGCCTTGAACTGTGTGTTGTCGCCCGGCATCACCATCTCTACGCCTTCGTTGAGCTCGATGTCCCCCGTCACGTCCGTCGTGCGGAAGTAGAACTGCGGGCGGTAGCCCTTGAAGAACGGCGTGTGCCGCCCTCCCTCGTCCTTCGAGAGGATGTACACCTCGCACTCGAACTCCTTGTGCGGCGTCACGCTGCCGGGCTTGATCACCACCATGCCGCGCTCAACGGCATCCTTGTCGATCCCCCGAAGCAGAATCCCGGCGTTGTCGCCCGCCTGCGCCGAGTCCAGCAGCTTGCGAAACATCTCAACGCCCGTCACGGTGGAGCTCAGCTTCTCGTCCTGCATTCCGATGATGTCCACCGGCTCGCCCACCTTCACCTGGCCCCGCTCCACGCGGCCCGTCACCACGGTGCCGCGGCCCGTGATCGAGAAGACATCCTCGACCGGCATCAGGAAGGGCTTGTCGATCTCGCGCTCCGGCGTCGGTATGTAGCTGTCAACGGCGGCCATCAGCTCCTCGACCTTCGCCTCCCACTCGGCCTCGCCGTTGAGCGCGCCGAGCGCCGAGCCCTGGATCACAGGAATGTCGTCGCCGGGGAACTCGTACATGCTCAGCAGCTCGCGGATCTCCATCTCCACCAGCTCCAAAAGCTCCTCGTCGTCCACGAGGTCGGTCTTGTTCATGAACACCACGATGTAGGGTACGCCCACCTGGCGCGCCAAAAGGATGTGCTCGCGCGTCTGCGGCATCGGGCCGTCGGTGGCGGCCACCACGAGGATGGCGCCGTCCATCTGGGCTGCGCCCGTCACCATGTTCTTAACGTAGTCCGCGTGGCCTGGGCAGTCCACATGCGCGTAGTGCCGGGCCTCCGTCTCGTACTCCACGTGCGCCGTGGCAATGGTGATGCCGCGCTCGCGCTCCTCGGGGGCGTTGTCGATCTCGTCGAAGGCCGTGAACTCGCCGCCGTACTTGTCGGCGAGCACCTTCGTGATCGCCGCCGTCAGCGTCGTCTTGCCGTGGTCTACGTGGCCGATCGTGCCCACGTTCACGTGGGGCTTCGTGCGCTGGAATGTCTCCTTAGCCATGGCTGGTAGTCGTCTTCAGAGTGAAAGAGGGAGGTGATAGAAGGTGGAACAGAAGGATCAGGCGGCGATAGCTGTGCCGCCCTGACTGTCAATGATTTCTTCTGCGATGGACTTGGGTACTTCGGAGTAGTGGTCGAACTGCATCGAATAGATGGCGCGGCCCTGCGTGTTGGAGCGGAGGTCCGTAGCGTATCCGAACATTTCCGACAGTGGCACGTGTGCCTTGATAACCTGCGCGTCGCCGCGTTGGCCCATCCCTTCAATGCCTCCACGGCGGCTGTTGAGGTCGCCGATGACGTCGCCCATGTACTCTTCAGGTGTGGTCACTTCCACGGCCATGATGGGCTCCATCAGAATCGGTTTGGCCTTGCGGGCAGCTTCGCGAAACGCCATCCGCCCTGCAATTTCGAATGAAAGCTGGTCGGAGTCGACGTTGTGGTACTTGCCGTCGTGCAGGCGGGCACGAATACCCTCTACCGGATAGCCGGCAATCGGGCCCCGGTCGAGCGCACTTTGGATGCCCTTCTCGACACTCGATATGAACTCGCGCGGGATATTGCCGCCCTTGATTTCGTCGATGAACTCGAAGCCCGTACCGTCTTCGGTCGGCGAAAACTCGATCTCGACCACGGCGAACTGGCCACGGCCACCCGACTGCTTCTTGTGCGTGTATTTGAGGTCAATACTGCCACGGATGGCCTCGCGATAGCTCACCTGCGGCGTGCCGACGTTGGCCTCGACGCCGAACTCGCGCTTGAGGCGGTCCACGATGATTTCGAGGTGCAACTCGCCCATGCCGGCGATAATCGTCTGCCCCGTTTCATCGTCGGTAGACACCTTGAAGGTCGGATCTTCCTCGGCGAGCTTCTGAAGGCCGTTGCCAAGCTTGTCGATATCAGCCTTGCTCTTCGGCTCAATGGCAATTCGGATTACCGGCTCGGGGAAGTCCATTACCTCGAGCACAACCGGGTTGTCCAGGTCGGTGAGTGTGTCGCCCGTCCGTACAACCTTGAGGCCTACAATGGCGCAGATGTCGCCCGCCCTCACCTGGTCCACGTCCTCACGCGAGTTGGCATGCATGAACAGAAGGCGTCCCGCACGTTCCTTCCTCTCGGTATTGGCATTGAAGATCGGCGAGCCCTTGTCGAGCGTACCGGAATAGACGCGCGCAAACGTGAGCTTGCCGACGTACGGGTCGGTGGCAATCTTGAACGCGATGGCGGCGAACGGGCCGTCGGGGTCGGGTTCGCGCGTCACGATTTCGTCGCTGCGCGGCAGGTGGCCCTCAATCGGCGGCACGTCCAGTGGGCTCGGGAGGAAGTCGATCACTCCATCAAGCAAGCGCTGGATACCCTTGTTCTTGAAGGCCGAACCACAGAAGACCGGTGTCATGTCAAGCGCGATGGTGGCCTTACGGACGACTTTTTTGATCTCTTCCGGCTCGATGTTCTCGCCTTCTAGATACTTCAGGAGAAGCTCGTCGTCGTACTCGGCTAAGGCTTCAAGAAGGTTAATTCGCCAGTGCCGGGCGGTGCCCCTGAGGTCTTCAGGAATCGGGATGTCATCCCACGTGGCACCCTGCGTGGCGTCGTGCCAAACGATACCCTTGGCCTCAATCAGGTCGATGACACCACGGAACATCTCGCCTTCACCGATCGGTATCTGAACCGGGATGGCGTTCGCCTTCAGGCGGTCTTTCATCGCCTGGACGGACGCGGGGAAATCGGCACCCGTGCGGTCCATCTTGTTGATGAACGCAATGCGAGGGACGCTGTACTTGTCCATCTGGCGCCAGACCGTCTCCGACTGCGGCTCCACGCCCCCAACTGAGCAAAACAGTGCAACCGCGCCGTCGAGCACGCGAAGTGAGCGCTCCACCTCAATCGTAAAATCGACGTGGCCGGGGGTATCGATAATGTTGATGCGGTGGCCGTCCCATTCTGCCGTAGTAGCAGCCGACGTAATGGTGATACCGCGCTCCTTTTCCTGCTCCATCCAATCCATGGTGGCGCCACCCTCGTGCACCTCACCAAGACGGTGCAGGCGACCGGTGTAGAACAGGATGCGCTCCGTAGTCGTGGTCTTCCCGGCGTCGATGTGCGCCGTTATGCCAATGTTGCGCGTCTT
>JADFLK010000256.1 GCA_022564455.1 Bacteroidota bacterium | reverse complement strand
CGGCCGTCCTGGCCGATGTGCATTTCATCAGCGAAACCGCAGGATTTGCAGTCGCTGACGTGGGTCTCCTCCTGAGTACGAATAATGCAGGCGCCACATGGTCTTCCCGGATTATCGGAGGCGGCGGGCTTGATTTTGAAGGCATCGACTTTAGCCCGTCCGGAACCAATGGCATCATCGCTACAGATGGCGGCCCCGTATACCGATCCACCGACAGCGGAGCAACGTGGAGCCTTGTTTCGACCGGAGCCGCTGACCTTCGCCACGTAGACTGGGTTGACGAGTCTGTCGTCTGGGTAGCCGGGCGAGACGGACACAGCGCCGTATCCACCGACGCCGGTGCCACGTGGACCTACCACAACACTGGTTCAGCAGATCGAACCGAGAGCATCGCAGCCGTGAGTGCCACCGAGGCGTGGATTGCCAATCGCAGCGGCGAGATCCGGCATACGACGAATGGCGGTGTCTCATGGACGACGCAGCCGAGCGGAACCAGCTCGGACTTGAAGGACATTCAGATGCTGGACGCTACGACCGGATACATTGCCGGCAACGGAAATATGGTGCTCAAGACGGTGAACGGAGGTGCAACGTGGATCAACATGGCAACGTCAGGTGTCAGCGGAAACGGGCTTTTCTTTGTTGACGTAAATACGGGTTGGATCGTCGCTGATGCCGGGCAGATCTGGTCCACGTCGAACGGTGGCGTGAGCTGGATCCTTCAACCAAGCGGCAGCACACATTCGTTCAACCGGGTTCATTTCCCCACAGCGGAAGACGGCTGGGCCGTTGGCGACGCGGGGACGATCGTCCACTTCAACTCCGGCACCACCGCAACGGAGCCCGACGCCAATCTCCCCGATGGCTACGTGCTCTCGCCGATTTACCCGAACCCCTTCAACCCCCAGGCGCGCTTCACCTTGCACGTGGCAGAAGCGGAGCCTGTCCGCATTGCCATCTTCGATGCACTCGGGAGGCAGATGCGGATTCTCCACGACGGCGTGATATCCGCAGGAAGCACGGACTTTGTCATCGACGGCTCCGGTCTGCCGAGTGGGCTCTACCTGCTGCGAGTAACCGGTGAGGGCTTTACGACGAGCCGGCGCCTGACGTTGCTACGGTAGAAATGGGGTTCGCGGAATGGCGGTGTAGAGATTATGGAAACAAAACACCCTGTATCGAGAGACGTCCGTGAGATGCCCATCAGTGCCTGGTTTGCTGGTCCTAAGGCCGAAAACAGTGACGCCTTCACACGAACGATACGTCGCATTTTGGAAGATCATCAGTACTGGCGGCGCAACTACTTCCCTGAAGACGGTGTGGTCATCCGCACAGAGGAACGCCGCGGCCACAGCCAGTGGAATGATCTGTTCGAGGATAAACTCCTCGAACTACTGGCGGCACTGAAGGCCGACTGCCCGTTTTCGAGCCCGCGCTATGCGGCGCACATGGTCTCCGAGCAAACCCTGCCCAGCATTGCCGGGTACTTCGCCGCCATGTTGTACAACCCGAACAACGTGTCGAAGGAAGCCGCGCCGGTGACGGTTCGTCTGGAACAGGAAGCCGGACGCCTGATCGCCGAGATGCTCGGTTACGATGGCGCCACGAGTTGGGCACACCTCACCGGAGGCGGAACGGTAGCGAATCTGGAAGCACTCTGGGTGGCGCGCACGGTGAAGTACCTGCCGTTCTTGCTCAAGGATGTGCTTGGCCGCCTTGGGCTGGACCATCCCCTCCGTGCCTTTGATCGGCAGCACCTGCTTGGCATGCCGCCGTGGCATGCGCTCGAACTGCTTCAGGAAGTCTTCGACGTGGCCGAAGCGCGTTGGGGGAAGGGACAGGAGACGAACGAACGAGTCATCGAGGCCTACCGGCAATCAGACTTTAGCGTGACGAATGTTGGGATGGCGGAAATCTGCCGGGCACTTGGAAGCGCGCCGGTGCTGATCGTTCCTGAGACCCATCATTACTGCTTCCCCAAGCACATGGACATTCTGGGAATCGGCCAGCGTTCGCTCGTGCCTGTGCGCGTAGACAGCCGATTCCGGATGGACGTCGGGGATCTCCGGAAGAAGCTCAGCGAAGTGGACGCGCAGGGCAAGCACGTCCTGGCAGTTGTTGCTGTCATGGGCACAACCGAAGAAGGCGCCGTAGATCCGCTCCATGAGATTGTGGAGGTACGGGCCGAGCGAGAGGCCGCAGGCCGGCCCTCCTTCTGGTTGCATGCCGATGCCGCTTACGGCGGATACCTCCGCACGACAATGCTCCCAGAACGTGTGGGGTTAGGAGAGCGCTCAACTGAGGTCGACATTGATGGGGAAACGATGCGCCTGGACTTAGACCTACCGGACCACGAGACGTGTGATGCACTTGAATCCCTGGGCGAGTGCGACTCTATCGTCATCGATCCTCATAAACTGGGGTTCATTCCCTACCCTGCAGGCGCGGTGTGCTTCAAATCGAATCTGGTGCGCCCGCTGCTTCGCCAGAATGCACCCTACATCGAAGATGCGCCTGTCGGCCCGGAGGAGGAGAGCACCAACGATAACATCGGTGTCTACATTTTGGAGGGAAGCAAACCGGGCGCCTCGGCTGCGTCGGTCTGGCTGAGCCATACCACCATACCGCTTGACACCACGGGACATGGAAAACTGATACGCGAAACCATTCGCAATGCATGTGAGCTGCACGCCTTGCTCAACGAGTGGCCTGACCTGACCAACCATCAGCCGGTCCACGCCGTAACGCTGTGCCCGCCCGAATCGAACATCGTCTGTTTCGCGTTCCGGCTAGCCGGCGAGACCGTGGCGCTTCCGTTGCTCAATCAGCTCAACAAGGCCGTATTTCACGGCTTCAGCCTACCGCGAAAGCGTCGGGCGCATGTCTACGACCAGAAGTATTTCATCAGTCGCACCGTGCTGTCCGCCTCCCAATACGGCACATCTACGGTGGCCGATTTCCTGCAACGGCTGGGTGTGACCGAAGAAGAGTATCAGAAACATGGGGTATTCCTGCTACGCTCTACCCTGATGAATCCGTGGTACAGCGCAGCCAAGCGCCAGGGCCGCTTTTACCTCGTCGACCTGGTCAAAGAGCTACACAAGGAAGCAGCCCGTGTCTGGGAACTGCAGAATGAACAGCAGCCGTACGTCGCGGAGAGGCACCAGCACGACGCTGACGTCAGCGATGCCGTACTGAGGCCTGCGGATACGTAGGGCCTTCCCCGCAGGCGGTGCATGCGAGTCGAGACTCAGCAATGCGCCCGGGTTGGTGGCCGCCAGCTTGAGCAACGGTGCGACAAGTCCATCCGGTTTCCGGTGACCCTGATCCCGACTCCAGGCCGCCGCCTATCCGGTCCTTTACACGGTCATCACACTGCGTAGGGCCTTCCCCGGCATGATCTGGGGGGACTAACCGACCGGCCACTCAGGCAATCAAGGACAGCTGCCCACTGGAATACTGCGTAGGATTCGTTCATCAGCAAGACACCACTCTCCCTCTTTCCCATCCAGTCCACTCAAAGCCCGAGCGTCATGAAAACCCTGACCTCACTCCTCTCCCTCCTTTTCGTGTTCGCGCTCCTCTCAGGCTGTGTGGGGCAGAACCGTTCTTCGGACACGCCGGTCCTCGCGGACGCCCGCGCTGTGTATCCGCCCGCCCTCTTCCTCCCAGACATTCAGGGCGAGGAACACGCCGTCCTCACGTATGCGCCCGACGTGCCCCCGCCCATCACCCGCCGTTACGCCACGAAGGTGATCGTGGAGATGGAGACGCAAGAAGTAGTGCTCGAACTCGCCGACGGCGTCGAGTACATGTTCTGGACGTTCGGCGGACAGACGCCCGGCCCGTTCATCCGCGTCCGCGAAGGCGACATGGTGGAGTTTCACCTGGCCAACATGCCGACGAGCACTGTGCCTCACAACATCGACCTGCACGCCGTGACCGGCACCGGAGGCGGCGCTGCCGTCTCGATGGTCGTTCCGGGCAAGGAAGCCACGTTCGAGTTCCGCGCCATCAAGCCGGGCCTGTTCGTGTACCACTGCGCCACGGCGCCGGTGGGCCTGCACGTGGCCAACGGCATGTACGGGCTGATCCTCGTAGAACCAAAAGATGGCTACCCGGAAGTGGACCACGAGTTCTACATCATGCAGAGTGAGTTCTACACGGCAGGCGCATTTAATGACGCCG
>JADFLK010000255.1 GCA_022564455.1 Bacteroidota bacterium | reverse complement strand
GGCGTGGTGGCCCTGCTGGAGCCATTCATCGACACCATCGTGATCTGTTCGATGCCGGGACTCGTGATCCTGACCACAGGCGTCTGGAACCAGCCGATCCCTACCACGATGGATCTCGGTTCGGGAGACATCACCTACGTCGCACCCGACGAGCGCGGTGTGTTTGCCGGCGGAGACGCGCCTGCCGAAATCCGCGTCGAGAACGGAGCGCCTGTGTATGCCGGCAGCGGCAACCGCTTTGCCTGGCACGATGTGGAGGTTCAGAGTTTTTATCTGGATGAAGGCCAGACGCAGCCTTTTACGGGACGCATCGTTACGAACTATGATGATCCCTCGACCTCTGATGAAGAGAGCGGAGTAGTTGCCCTGGATGAGGCGGGCAACGCCCACACCTCGCTCTATGGCAATGCCATAGAGACGTCCGCGCCGCTGACGAGCGCTGCGTTCTCGAAGGGGCTTGGAAAGATTGGATTGGGCGGTCTCGGCAACTTCATTGTGCTTATCTCGGTGCTCCTCTTTGCCATCTCCACGTCCATTTCGTGGAGTTACTATGGCGACCGCTGCGCCAACTACCTGTTCGGCAAGAAGGGCATTCTTCCTTACAAGGCCGTTTTCGTGCTGATGCACTTCGTCGGCGCTATCACCTCGCTGACGGCCATCTGGGTGCTGGGCGATGTGGCGCTCGGGCTCGTCACCTTCCCGAACCTGATCGCTCTGGTCCTGCTCTCGGGCGTGGTCGCGAAGCTCACAAAGAGCTACTTCGAGCGCAAACCCTGGATCGAGAACGCCGAGGTGCATCGGCGGCTGAAGGAGGAGAAGAGATCCGGAAAAGTGTGAGTTCTTATTCGTATTGCGTGGTGCGTATTTCGTGAGACGACTGCTCAACCAACTACGCAATACGGAATACGCAATACACCGCATGCTTACCGTCGTCGACCACCCGCTACTCAAACGCGATCTGACGATCCTTCGGGATCGCCGGACGCCGCACGGGTTGTTTCGGCGGAAGATGGGCGACGCGGCTTCGATCCTCGCCTACGAGGCCTTGCGCGATCTAGAGGTGGCTGAAGAGTCCATCGATACACCGTTGGAAGCGACCATCGGCTTCCACCTGGCGAAAGAGATTGTGGTGGTGCCCGTGCTCCGCGCCGGCCTGGGAATGGTAGACGGCTTCGTCCGCTTCGTGCCGGAGGCCCGCGTGGGACACCTCGGCATGTACCGCGACGAACAAACGCACAGTCCGGTGGACTACTACTTGAAGATCCCCGAGCAGATAGAGGAGGCCCGCGTTTTCGTGGTCGATCCCATGCTGGCCACGGGTGGAAGTGCGGCCGGAGCCCTCAGCCATCTGAAGAGGCAAGGTGCTGGGGATCTTGTATTCGTGTGCCTAGTGGCCGCACCGGAAGGCGTCAAGCGGTTGGAGGAGACCCACCCGGACGTCCCCGTCATCACCGCCGCGCTCGACCGCGAGCTCGACGCCGACGCCTACATTCGCCCCGGTCTCGGCGACGCCGGCGACCGCATTTTTGGAACCTGAGGGCTGCATGATTGGACCATCCCTACTTCGCTCTTTTGGCTTGCTGCTGCTCATCTTCGGCTTCGCCGTAGCGGGTGCACAGGCACAATCAACCGATTTCGTTGCGTCCGAGACCACCGCAACTGCTCAAGAGGCAAATGCCTCGACGACGGACTCCCCGCTCGAAACGGTAGAGACTGAGGAGCCTGATAAAAGGCCCGACGGCGGTTGGCTCTCCATCCTTCCTGCGCTGTTCGCCATCGCACTCTCGTTGGTCTTTCGGCAAGTGGTCGTGTCGTTGTTTGTAGGCGTCTGGGTTGGCGCGTGGATCGTAACGGGCTCGGTATTCGGGTTCGTAACGGGCCTCTGGAGTACGATGGACACCTACATTCTGGATGCGCTGGCCAATAGCGACCACGCAGCCATCATCATTTTTTCCCTGATGATCGGCGGAGTGGTGGGGATCATCCAGAAGAACGGCGGAACGGCCGGTATTGTACGTGTGGTGACGCGTTGGGCAAAATCTGCACGACGCGGGCAGATTGCTACGGCGTTGCTCGGTATTGCCATTTTCTTTGATGACTACGCCAACACGCTCATCGTGGGCGGGACGATGCGGCCGATCACGGATCGCCTGAAGATCTCCCGCGAGAAGCTTGCCTACCTCGTGGATTCGACGGCGGCGCCCGTGGCCTCGTTGGCGCTCGTAACCACGTGGATCGGCTACGAAGTCGGCCTCATCGGCGACGCGGTCGGGCAGATTGACGGTTACGACGAGGCTGCATATTCGGTCTTCCTGAACTCCATCCCGTACTCCTTCTACCCGATCCTCGCCATTGTTTTCCTTCTCGGTGTTACGCTGATGCGCCGGGACTTTGGGCCGATGTTGAAGGCGGAGCGCCGCGCCAGAACGACGGGGCAACTCTTTGAGCCGGGTTCGCAGATTGCCGCTGCCGAGGCGGAGTCGAGTGCCCTCGAACCGCCGGAAGGCAAACCGCACCGGGTGTGGAATGCTGCTGTCCCAATCCTCACGCTTATTGTTGTAGTCCTGGGCGGGTTGTACGTGACGGGCCGTTCTGTCGTTTTGGAGGACGGCGGATCACTCTCGCTGCGTAACATTATCTCCGTGGCCGATTCTTACAAGGCCATGCTTTGGGGCTCGCTCGCAGCAGTCATCGTGGCCGTGTTGCTCTCGCTCGGCCAGCGCATCCTGACCCTTACGCAGGCTATGGAGGCATGGTATACGGGCGTCCGTTCCATGCTGCTGGCCATCATCATCCTCATACTCGCGTGGTCGCTCTCCAACGTCAACGACGCACTGGGTACCGCCGATTTCCTCGTCACCCTGCTTTCTGATACGTTGTCGCCGGCCATGGTGCCGGTTATCGTGTTCGTGCTTGCAGCGGCTACCGCGTTTGCCACGGGGTCGAGCTGGGGCACGATGGGCATCCTGATGCCGCTCGTGGTACCGCTCGCGTGGGGGGTTCTGGATGCCTCAGAAACGGCCACGATGGCTGAGCACTCCCACATCCTGTATTCCACTGTCGCGGTGGTGCTGGCGGGCGCCGTCTGGGGCGACCATTGCTCGCCAATCTCGGACACCACCATTCTGTCGTCGCTGGCCTCCGGTTGCGACCACATCGACCACGTCCGTACACAACTTCCCTACGCAATGGTTGTGGGGGTCGCCGCACTGCTCATCGGCACGGTGCCAACGGCGTATGGCGTGCCGTGGTGGATATCAATGGTAGCCGCCGCCGCCGTGCTTCTGGGCATTCTTCGGTTTGTTGGACAACCTGTCGAAGAGGTTGAAACGGTATAGGATTGACCTTCTGGGCACAATCTCGATTTTCAGATTGCAAGCTCTTGTGATTCCGGGCTTCGTGCCGTATAGTAGAGGACCATTTCGTACGACGTTCATGCCGTGCTCTTAACGGGTGCATGTCGTCCCCACTTTGCAGGCTACGCTTGCGATTCACCCAATCAACAAGAGGAGTGTTATGCGACTCGCTACCCTTATCCGCAGCGTCATGCTCGTTGCGATCGCGTTTTCAGTAGGAACTGCCGTTAATGCACAAAACATCACCTATGCAGGCCCGGACGGCGCTCCGATAGAAGGAGAACGTTGTGCCACTCCGGAAATAAGCCCTCAGCAGCAAGCTGCGGTAGATGCATTTCTGGAGAACTTCCTGGCAGAGAACCCTGGTACTCAAAACAGGGACGGCTTCTATCTTATCCCAATCGCCTACCATATCGTCAGGTATGACAATGGTACAACAGGCGAAGTATCCGATGCTGACATTGAGGAGCAGACCGATGTGCTCACCGCAGCATTCGCCTTCATGGACATCGAGTTCGAAACGGCCAGCATCGATCGAACAGACAACACCACCTGGGCCCAGGCGGCACCAGGCTCAAGCGCGGCATTAGCAATGAAGGCTGCATTGGCTATCGATCCGGCATCGACCCTTAATTTCTATACGACCGTTCCGAGTGGTGGAATTCTCGGATGGGCCTACTTCCCTGACAGCTGTGAAAGCTGTACGTATCACGGTGTAGTCTGCTTGTATTCGACGCTCCCTAATGGGACGGCAGTACCGTACAATTTGGGCGATACGGGAACGCACGAGGTAGGCCACTTTGTAGGCCTCTATCACACCTTCCAAAATGGATGCAC
>JADFLK010000254.1 GCA_022564455.1 Bacteroidota bacterium | reverse complement strand
GGAGCCGGACATTCCCTTCAACCGCGCGAAGTAAACAAGCTGCTCGCCGACTTTGAGCTTCTTGTAGAGCCCGCGCTCCTCCGGGAGGTAGCCCATTTTCGGCTGAGTCTCCGGGCCAACAGGCTGCCCGCCCAGCGAAATTTGTCCCGTATCCGGCACCATGATGTAGGTGATCATCCGAATGATGGACGTTTTGCCTGCACCATTTGGGCCGAGGAGGCCAAATATCCGCCCTGGTTCCGCCGTGAAAGACACGTCGTCCACAGCCGTCAGGTTGCCGTAGCGTTTGGTGACGTGGTCAACCTGTAGGAGCGGCATCTAGGGGAGGTCAGAAGGGGTAGAAAGTTACCGCCTTCCCGTTCGGCGAATTGCGCGAATGGTTTCACATGGACCCTTTTCGGCTAAAGAAGTTCGCGTTACTTCTTTCGTCTCCTAAAAGGCTGTTGAAATACGTCATCCTGCCTGCGACGGCGCCTCTCGGTCGATCTCTGCGTTGCCCCGCAGTACTGCGGGGCCGAATCACCGATTCGACTACGATCTCGCGCCTTGATCTCAACCGAGATGCGCTCCCCGACAAGTCGGGGCAGGCTGTCTCGGCGACAGCCTGCCCCGCGCTCGTTGCGGGGAGCACGTAATTCAACAGCCTCCTAGTGCACATCGGAGGTGCTCGTTTCGCACTTTCGGGCTACTCGAGCACGAGATTTCATACGCGGTAACCCTAAGTTCTGAAAACCTCTCGACAAAATCCACGTTACTAAGGAGAACCTTCCCCTTCTATCATGAAACTGCAGATCTCTCTTCCTCTTGCCGCATTCTTGCTCTGCTCGCTTGTTGCAGGCTGCGATGCAATCGAAACGTTACGCGGCGAGCACACTGTGGTAATTAGCGGCGACGTGGTCGACGCGTTCACCGGCGAGGCCGTGTATTCCGTTCTCGATGGCCCATCTGGCCCACGGTTCGTGTTGTTGCTTTCCCGCGACGACTTGTTCGACAACGACGATGACGACTACACCTACATCGTGATGACCCGCCGAAGCGACACGCCGGGGGTAGGCGTATTTACAATTGCCGAGGACGACGGATCGCACGATACGTTCTCGGGCAGCTTTGCCGACCTCGAACAGGCCGACGAACCGCTCGAAACCACCGGTCCGGTACTGACGGCTAGCACTGGCGTGCTCACCATCACGGACATTAACGCAGGTTACCTGGTTGGAGCCTTTCGGTTTGACGCCCGAGGACTGAATCTTCCAGACCGGTCTGGCTTCATCGATGCTGCGTTGGACGGTTCGTTTGAGGCCCGAAGCGTCAGCCCAAGTACGCTGAACAATCTTGAAGTCGACTTCGATTTTAACTAGGCTGCCTTGTGGCCATCCCACGGCCTAAAGCAGCCCGCGCTGCTCAGCAGGGATGGGCAAGACGTAGTTCCTCTCCATCGTCTCCTCATGCACGCCGAACATGCCCGTCCCGCGAAAATCGACCACCACGTGGCGCTCCGTCTGCCCCACCACCTCGCCGATTCCGTAGTACACCGGCGCGGGGCCATAGTAGACCAACTCGCCCCGCCCCACCCGGTTCATCCGCGCACGCCGAAAGAACGGCGGGATCACCGGCAGCAACTCCAGCCGAAAGGCTGGGCGAGGATTCGGGAAGTTGAGTATGGATTCTCTGAGTTTCATCGCGGTTTTTCGTCGCGCGGAGCCGGCCGCGAGGCCTTTATGCTCAGGTTGCATGAGCCGGTTGCATAAGCCGGCCAGCGACCCTTTAGTATACACGATCCGGCTGCATTCCGCCTTGTTCTGTGCAAGAATGTGCGTTTATGTGTTCAGTGACAAAGATCATTGATCGGCAGGCTGGGCGCAATGCCCAACTTTTTGCCCATACCGTCTTTGGGATGTTTGAAAGACTTGGGCGAAGGGAGGGTAGGATTACTGGTTGGAAGGTTACAGATTAGAAGATTTAAGGTTGAAGGTCTACGGCTCTGAGCTATGTGTCTTGACCCCTGACTCCTGACTCCTGACCTCTGATCCCATACCCAACCTTCAACCTTCTAATCTGCAACCTTTCAACCACAACACCCTTCAGCATTCCCCATTCATCGTTCAGCTTTCATTTGACCCTTTCCGGGTTGGCTTCCACGAAGCTCTTCCAGTTTTTGTGCGATCCTACTCCGACTTGCTTTACGCGGTGGGCGTGGCAGAGTGCAACACCGAGGGCGTCGGAAGCGTCGAGGCCGCGCTCGTCCGTGAGGTTCAGGATGGCCTTGAGCATGAACCAGACCTGCTCCTTGGCCGCGTTGCCGTTTCCCACAACCGACTTCTTCACTTCCTTGGGCGTGTATTCGGTGACGGGCACCTGCCGATGCGTAGCCGCCAGCATCACCGCTGCCTGCGCGCGCCCGAGCTTCAACATCGACTGGGCGTTCTTGCCGTACACCGGCATTTCTACCGCGCAGACATCAGGGTGATACGTGTCGATGACTCCGAGAACGGTTTCGTAGATGCGCCCCAACCGCAGCGTGTGGTCCATCCGCCTCGACATCTCGACCGCGCCGTAGTCCAGCGCTGTTTCCTTCCGCCCTTCGATCTCAATTACGCCGTAGCCCGTGTGCCGCGTGCCTGGGTCGATGCCGAGAATGATCATCTGAAGGATGAATTGGGAACGATGAACACTGAATGTGAAGGTGTCGCCACGCCCCTGTAGGGGCGCGGTTTGTCGCGCCCTCTATGCAAGTGAGGCGAGGGTTTCCTCGTCAACTTCCAGGGTAGAATACACCGCTTGCACGTCCTGGTGGTCGTCGAGGGTGTCGATGAGGTGGAGGATCCTGGCCGTGGCTTCCGGGTCGAGTTTGGTAGACGTGTTCGGGATGCGCTGGAGGCCCGCTTCCTCGGGCTCGATACCCGCTTCCTGCAGAGCCGCCTGCACTGCTCCAAAGGCCTCGACCGACGTCTCCACCACAAACATATCATCTTCCAGACGAAGGTCTTCGGCGCCCGCATCAGCTACGAGCATGAACAGATCGTCTTCGCTCCGGCCTTCAGCGGGGATCTCAAAGACGCCCTTCTGATCGAACAGAAAAGCCACGGAGCCCGCGTTTCCCAGGTTGCCGCCGGCCTTCGAAAAGATCGACCGGAGGTCGGCCACGGTGCGGTTGGTGTTGTCGGTGAGGGACTCGACAAACACAGCGATGCCATGCGGGGCGTAGCCTTCGTAGTTGACCTCCTCGTAGTCGGCCCCCTCAATCTCGCCCGTGCCGCGCTTGATGGCGCGCTCAATGTTGTCCTTCGGCAGGTTCTCGGCCTTGCCTTTCTCGATGGCCAACACGAGGCGCGGGTTCATGCTCGGGTTGCCGCCGCCCTCGCGCGCCGCCACCATGATGTCGCGCGTGAGGCGCGCCCACACCTTCGAGCGCTTCGCGTCCGTAGCGCCCTTCTTGCGTTTGATCTTGGACCATTTGCTGTGGCCTGACATGGGTTCTCAGAAATTCAGATTGATGAGATGGATGGCTGAAATATATGAAGGGTCCACACCCCGATGTTCCCAAAAACAGCGTAGGGGCTGATTATCCACTATCCCGCCGGGTGTTACTAGGGTTCTCCCTGTCGAGATGCCACCTAACGGGGTTCGCCCCAATGTATTCGCGGATTCTGTCTAGTTCGTCTGGGTTCTGTAGCCGGATGATGTGGTCATAGAACCGTGCCTGCCAGATGGATTGGCCAGGTGTTCCGTTGCGCTTGTTGTTATCACGCGTCACAGCAGCCTTGTACGTGGCGACAATAGTTGACAACGACCCAGCCTCAGATCCGCCAAACTTTCTTGGGGTTGCGGCTTGTGTAGCGACACGATATATCGTGTCCCTACGGGTTTCCCCGACCAGCCGGTTGGTTGCATCAGATTCTGATCGTTGGTCCGTGATGTCATCCATCAAACAGATAATCCCATGCACATGGTTTGGCATGATGACGAATGCATCCAGTTCCACGTGCTTGTGATGGCCGGGAATGGCCCGCCAGCACTTCTCTGCAATCGTTCCTTCTACACTCAGACGAACCTCCTCTTCCTCGACATCACCAAACAGACAGACGCGATTCTTCGTGGCAATAGTAACGAAATACGCGCCCGGCCGGCGGTAATTGTAACCCGGTAGGCGGGGTGATTTTCGACGCATGCTCCCCATGGCCATAACCTATCGCCTCTGGACAGGGCATGC
>JADFLK010000253.1 GCA_022564455.1 Bacteroidota bacterium | reverse complement strand
GTCATCTTCCGCAAGGGCTTCGAACGAGACCTGAAGAAGCTTAAAGGAAATGCGGAACTAACCCGCGGCCGCAGGTTGTCTGATATCTTGCATCATCCAATCTAGAACGCCAAATGACGATCAAACACGATCAGAAAGGCCAGCCTTATATCTCGTGGCGACAGGGAGGCGGATTCAAACGCGCATGGATTCAGCGCAAAACCGATCCCGATAAAGACTGGGCCAACGCTAGGGACGGTCGGTATCTGAATGTCGTTCGAGTAACTGAGTTGGACGGTGGCCCCGCCGGAAATGCGACGGACTTCCCGATCTACTCTGATTTGCCAGACGAGCAGATCCTTGAAGCGTTTGTGCAATCCGTTTGTGCTATCACAGGCTGCCCGCTCAACGACGAACGCAAAGCGTAACTCTCCATCCTGCTTCCCCTTACCCCACCGTAGCATGGTCTCCAATATTCAACGTACCGGAAAACCCCCGGATCTCCGCATGGTGGCCCACCACCGAGTCGTCCAGCGTTGAATCGGAAACCTGCGCCTCCCCGAAAACAATGCTGTTTGTGATGGTGGAGCCTTCGATGACGGCGCCGGTTTCGATGGCCACGTTGGGGCCCACCTCGGAATCGCGGATCACGGCGCCCTCCCCCAGAAAAACGGGTTCGTGGATGGTGGAGCCCTCTACCGTACCCAGCAATTCGTGTTCGCCGTCCTTCGCCAGGACAATCGCAGAGGTTTCTTTCAGGGCCGGGATGGTCCCGCAATCGAGCCATTCGCTCACCGCAGACGTTTTGAAAGCGAGGCCGTCCTTTAACATCCGGTCGAGGGCGTCGGTGAGCTGATATTCGCCGTGCCCCGTGATGTTCTTGTCGATGAGGTGGTCGATGGCGCGGCGCAGGATGGCCCCGTCCTTCACGTAATAAATGCCGATGATGGCCTCGTTGGAGATCAGTTCAGATGGCTTCTCAACAAAATCAGTGATGCGCTCGCCATCTTTCACAACGACCCCGAACCGGCTCGGGTCGTCCACATGCTTTACCCAGATCACGGCGTCCGCGTCGAGGTCCGGCGCCTCGTCCATGTAAAAGAGCGTATCCGCAAACACCACCACGCATTCACCGGCGAGGTGATCGCCTGCCTGCACAACAGCGTGGGCCGTGCCCAGCGCTTTCTCCTGAACCTCAAAATGCGCGGCCATCCGGTGCCGTGAGCAGATATGCGTGAGCTGCTCGCGCACCTCATCGCCAAAATCCGGCCCGAGGATGAACACGGCCTCATCGAACCCGCGTGGCAGGGCATCTGCAAACGTCTCAACAATGCGCTCCACCATCGAGCGCCCCGCGACCGGAAGCAGAGGCTTGGGGGTCACGTGGGTGTGCGGGCGAAGGCGGGTACCGCGACCTGCCATCGGGACGATGAGCTTCATTTTCTGATGGTTATCCTGGGTGAGATACGAACGGGACGAGGATACGCAAACAGGCTGCCGCCGAACGTCGTTACGAAGCAGGTTCTGGCAGCGGCTTCGTGATTACCATTGCTCGGCCCAAAGACTGTGCAACAGGCCCTACGCTGCTGTCCACCGTTCGCACCGTTCCGAACGCGAAAAGCCCTTGGAGCGCATTCTCCGGCCAGTTCGCTTAGCTTGGAATGGAACTTGAAAACCAGTTCGGTGCGTACCAAAGGTATTCGCCCGCCGTCCGCCGGCAAATACCATCCTTTCCGCCATCTACCCTCTCACCATCATGAAAGTCTTTCGCTTCCCCGCTGCCACCCTTTTGATGGCAGTTCTTCTAGCGCTCACGTTGCCGCAGACCGGCTGTGGCCTTAGCAAAACGGCCCAGGGCGCCGGCGTTGGCGCCGGAGCCGGAGCCATAATCGGCGGCGTCATTGGCCGCGCAACCGGCTCAACCGCGCGCGGCGCAATTATCGGCGCTGCCGTTGGTGGTACCGCCGGCGCCATCATTGGCCGCCAGATGGACAAACAGGCTCAAGAGCTCGAGGACGAGCTCGAAAACGCCACTGTCGAGCGCGTATCCGATCCGGAAACCGGCGCTGAAGGTATTGCCATCGTTTTCGACAACGCCCTCCTGTTTGACCTGAACAGTTCAACGCTCAAATCTGGAGTACGGGCCGACCTTGCGGACCTTGCTGCGAGCCTCCGTTCCTATCCAGGACACGATGCTGTGGTTATCGGCCATGCGTCGAGCGACGGCCCTTCCGATCACAACCAGACGCTGTCTGAGAACCGTGCGGCATCGGTTTCCAACTACCTCGTTTCGCTCGGTATCGACTCGTACCGCCTCACCACGGTGGGCATGGGCGAGGACGACCCGATTGCCGACAACGGCACACAAGCCGGACGCGAGGCCAACCGCCGCGTCGAGATCTCCATTTACGCCAGCGAGTCGTATCGCCAGGAGATGGAAGAAGAGTACGGCGGCTGATCTCTCAATCCGATACTGATGCTCCTGCGAGCCTCTCAGCCTATCTTCGGGCTCCCTGCAAAAGCGGGGAGCCCTTTTTGTGTTTTCCCCTCAATCATGCCGGCCACTAATCACGCGTCAGAAGAAACCCCATTCCACGCCGACAGGAAGATGTCGGCAGAGGAGATGGCACAATGGCAGCACGCTCGTATCAAAGACACGTGGCGGATTTTCCGCATAATGGGTGAGTTCGTAGAGGGTTTTGAACGGATGTCGGATACAGGCCCGAGCGTCTCCGTTTTTGGCTCCGCCCGCACGAAACCGGGCACACCCTACTACGAGATGGGCGTCGAGGTGGCCAAAGAGCTCGTTCGCCACGGCTTTGCCGTCATCACCGGCGGCGGGCCGGGCATCATGGAGGCGGCCAACAAGGGCGCGCAAGAGGCCGGCGGCGCCTCGGTGGGCCTCAACATTACGCTGCCGCGAGAGCAAAAGACAAACCCCTACGTTGACCCGGACAAGATCATCGACTTCGATTTCTTTTTCGCACGGAAGACGATGTTCGTCAAGTATGCGCAGGGCTACGTCGTGCTTCCGGGTGGATTCGGCACCATGGACGAGTTGTTCGAGTCGCTTACGTTGATTCAGACCGGCAAAACTACACGCTTCCCCGTCGTACTCATGGGCACAGAGTATTGGTCTGGCCTGATTGACTGGTTGCGTAAACACATGCTGGCAGCCGGTAATATTTCAGCACCCGACCTTGACCTCTTCACCATGACTGACGATCCCGTCGAAGCTGTCCAGATCATTGAGAAGTTCTGCCGAGAAACAGGATTGGCCCCCAATTTTTGACCTGCGTTACTGAAATGGCTTTGTACTTTCTCGGCCATACTCCTATACGGAACCGCCTTCTCGCTTGCACACCGCGCTTCTGATTTCAGGCGTCAGTACGACTGTTAGACCCATTTACTGCCTCGGCACAATCTCTGTAGTGGTGTGGACAGTGATAGAGCATGGACGGCAACGTTTCTTCCATCCGCACTGTCTGCCTATCTCCAGCTTCCATTCCCAACCAACGAATACCGTGACCATGACCCGTACCTCTCACTTCGCCATTCTCTGCACTGTTGCGGTGCTTTTCTTCACATCGAACGTTGTACGCGCACAGGATGACACGATGGTTCCTGACACGATCATTGTGCCGGTACCCGGCAACGAAGCGCGTACTGCTTTCAACGAAGGCAACGCCCTGCTTCGTGAAGGTGACAACGAAGGCGCCCTTGCCAGGTTCGAGGAAGGCCTCCGCCTTAATCAAAGAAGCGCTCGCAACGCCTACGGCAGGGCGCTGGCGCTTGCTCAGCTTGAGCGCGAGGACGATGCTTCCGCAGCCTTCGACAATGCCATCCAACTCGCCGATGCCGCCGACGACGACGAAACCGCAACGGCCGCGCGTCGTGCCCTCGGCACCATTTCGTACCGCAACGCTATAGGTCTGTTGCAAGCCTTTCCCCTGCCAGCCGATGCTGCTCGGTCGGCCCTTCCGCTTCTCCGAAAGGCTGAAGAAAGCAACCTTGAGCGGCCGATGCTCCCGTACCAGTTCGCGCGCGTCCACAATGCGCTGGAGCAATACGAAGAAGCCGAGCGGTACGCCATGCTGGCCGTCGATAACGGCGACGATTGCGACGACGATTGCTCGGGGCTCTATTACGAATTGGGGCTTGCTCGGATGGGCGCAGGGAACTCTGAAGGCGCTCTTGAGGCTTTCGAGATGGCCAAGGACGGCACCTGGGGAGGCTGGG
>JADFLK010000252.1 GCA_022564455.1 Bacteroidota bacterium | reverse complement strand
ACGAGAATCCCCTCGAATCCATCCCGCAATTGGGCAAGGGTGTCGGCCCGCGCTACAAGCGGAGCGGTTTCGCTGAGCTGTTCCGGGTCGTACGGGGCGTGGCCCGTCGGCGGGAAGAAAAGCACCTTCGCATCCGAGCCGAGGATCTGTTCGAGGTCACTGCGGAGGTAGTCGGCAGATTCGCTCTCGGCGAGGAGCGCGACCATAGGCCCACCGTTCGATTCCAACAGATCCACCAGAACAAACGCAGGCAACGATCCGGCAACACCTTTCAGCCTCAGCGACGAGCCGAGGGCCAGCTTTGCAGTCTCATCGCGGACGAGGCCGAAGAAGGGAAGGGCGTTCAGACGTTTCTTGACGGGGTCGAGCGACACGTTCGGCAATAGTAGTACGCCGAAACGTGGTTATCACGCGCCGGCGGAGGGTTCGGAATTGTGCTCGTACAACGACGGCTTGCTCGTTCGGGGTCCACGTTGGGTCACACCGCCGGTGTGTCCCTATGGGTTTGGTTTCGTCCCCGCAATCGCGTGCCGCACGAACCCATCGCCCCTCTCAATACGCGCGCGGGGCTCGTCGGCATCGACATCGGCCAACAACATGACGAGGGACGTTTTCACGTGCCTGCCGGCGGCATCCGGCGTGGCGCCGTCGGCTTCGTAATGCGCGTCGGTGGCAATCATCACGATGCTGAGCGAACGCTCGACGAGCTTCCGGTTCGTCAATTTGAGGTCCACCATCATGTTCTAACCTTCCCGAGGCGGATCATCGCCGCCGTCGAGATCATGTTGAGGATCGGCTTGGTGTCGGTGTCGATCTCCATCGAGTGCGGATTGCGCTTCTCGGTGATTAGGCTCTTGAGCTGCTCGAACAGGGCGGGTCGCTCATGCGGAGGCCAATTGACTTGCACGCCGGCGGAGGAGGTACGGGAAGGCCATACCCATTAAGAGAAGAATGATCCCAAGCACGATCCAGGTGCGTGTTGCGATGTACGTATGCTGCCAGTTTATTGGCGATGGATCTCCATAAAGTGTTGCGGATGCCCAGAAAAAAGGGCTGGCGCGCATTCCGGAATTGTCGTCGAGGTAATCCAGTTGGGCCAATTGGAGGGCGCGGTCTTTCCGATGCCCTGCCTGAAGGTGCGTGTAGAATCGGACTATGAGATCAGTCATCGCCTGGTCCTCGACCTGCCACATCGTAGCGAGCGTGCTGCCGGCTCCGGCGGCACGGAACGCATGCTGGAGGCCGATCATGCCTTCTCCAAGATGCCGCTTTCCCTGCGCGGTGCTGCACCCGCTCAACACAACAAGATCGCTGTTGAGCGGGCGGTTCTGAAGCTCGTACAGGAACAGGTTCCCGTCGTTGTCAGCGTCACTCCAGAGAGAGATATAGCTGTACAGCGGAAACGTGGGGTTGATGATGGCGTGGGAAGCCAGGTGGATGACTCGCCCCGTTCCCATACGGCGATAGACGGCAGACTCGCTGGCCTCCTCGTTTAGCGAGAACTGTCCGGAGGGGAACAACTGTCTTAATTGCTGCAATTCGTTCGGAACGTTGGGTAGGTCCGGGAGGTGAGCGGCGCCTCTACTATTGGCAGAATCTGTCGGTTGTTCACCGAACTCACTTCGCCCGAAGGCCAGTAGGTCTTCTGTGGGCTCATCTTCTCGCCGAAGTGGCTGTTCGGCAATCAGTGCTGCCGCCAGTTCCATGGTAATGGGATGGTCGCGGCCAAAGTATTCGATATCTGCATAGTCTGATGGCTCGCCGACACGCGCAGCAAGGGCCGCAAACGGCAGGCCGGTCAGGGATCCTTCAGGAATAATAACGAGGCTCACGCCGGGGGCCAGCAAGGCTTCAACCGGTTGAATAAGTACGGCATACAGGTCAACCAGCCAGTTCGGATCCACATAGGGATCAGGCGAATCCGTACCCTGCCACGCTTCAGCGAGTTCGGCAACCATGTGCAGCAGCGAATCGGAAGAGACAGGGAGCGGAACTGCCGTTAGCGTATCCGGCCGGATGACGAAGGCGTGGGTCGTTTCCTTGCCGATGAAATAGCTCAGGAGAACCTGTCCCCGGCGCTCAAGGGCTTCCTGGATGGCACCCATGGATAGACCAGGGGCTCGGACGGGAGTGAAGCCAACTAGCTGATTGATCTCTTCCTGCACAGAAAGGGCTTCAGCCTGTAACTCGCTATGCCGGGTTGGCGAGATCCCAAGGGCGTTCAGCTCGTAGCGTACATCATACTGGATGCCATCCAGGCTGTCGAGTAGAAAACGATCTTGTTCGTTCAGCAAAGGGCGTAACTGATTTGCGAGCCGCAGATCCTGAAGGTGTCTCGCACGGGTATTGTCCAGCGTGAGGAAAGCCTCTTCAAAACGCTCTTGTCGAAGCAGAAGTTTGATGAGATGGCGGTATGGCCCTTGCGTTTGTTCGAAAACGGACGCGCTCCATTCTAGGCTGCTGTACGATTTCCGATTTAGCTCGGCAAGCACAATGGCACTTCGATAGTGAGCCTCCGCTTTTCTGTAGTCGGGTATGGTGGATGCCTCGGAGACAGCCTCTTCCAGCAAGCCAAGATCAACGAGCGAGTTCATTTCGTTATCGCTCCGTCCGGATTCGCGGTCGATTTCCAGAGCTTTCTCCATTGCGGTTCGCGCTCTTTCCAGATCGCCGAGTGCTAGATACGCATTGCCCCGTTCGGAATAGGCCCAACTAGACCAGCCCGGTTCACGCAGGAGAACGGGCAAACTCACTTCAAGCGCTTGGGCGGAAAGCGACAGTGAAAGCTCCGGGTTGCCCTGCTTTCGATACACTTCTGCTAGCCATAGGAAGGACTGAACACGTTCATAGTCGAAGTTTGTGTCGTCGGCGGGGATGATTCGTATGGCTTCCTCAAGCAGTGGAGCAGCCCGTCTTAATGCCACGTCTTCATCGATCCGGCCGCGATCTGCGGCTTCCATAAAGACGCCTGCGCGGTCCTTCAGGATTCGCCCGCGGACGGCAATTAAAGACGGGTCTTCATCAATGTGGGCTTCAATGAGCGAATCGGCTGACAGATAGTACGGGAGTGCTGTGTCAAGATCACCGAGGCGGCGGAACTGGTTTCCGATGCGGTCAAGTACTTCTGCTCCTTCAAAAGGAATCAGCTCAGGGGCATATTTTGCGGACGCAACGTATTCCTGCAGCGCCTCAACGGGCCGGCCGATACGGGAGTACAGGAGCCCAAACCGTTGGTGCATTCGGGCCATCACATCTGGGGTCGCATAGAGTTTCTCCTCCTCAAAAAAGCGTATGAAAGCTGCTTCAGCAGCTCGTTGTTGCCGCGTGCTAAGAAGAGCATTGGTCTCGTAATCATACAGTTTGGCAGAGTCCGTTGAGTGAGTTCCGCCGAGGCACGACCTTGCTCCAACGATCATCGGAAAAAGGGATTCCCAATCCTCATCACCAACTGCACTGATCTCGTTGTAGGCGATCCGGATGTCTTCCAGATGCTGAGAGCAATCGTCCAAGACCTCCGATGGGCTGGCAGCGCCCGAGAGTGCAAGCAAAGCCGACAACGAGATATATCGTGCTGCAGCACTCATCTCTGGAAGGGGGAAACCCATGGCGCGATGTGCTCGATCATGAGTACTAGGGAACGGCGTCGGTATGATACACCCTGCACTGTTCCCGGCGCGGGTTCGTATGTGGAAGACGTTCTTACCTTACCAGATGCGTCTGCTCAAGGTTGGCCTGAAATCGTTTCGCGCGCACTCGGATTCTCTCATCGAGTTCGCCCCGAAAATCAATCTCTTGCACGGTCCCAATGGCGCGGGCAAGACGAATGTGCTGGAGGCCATCCATTACCTGTGCCTCACAAAGAGCTTTCTAACGGGAAACGACGCACATGTCCTTCAACGCGGAGCACGGTTTTTTGAGGTAGAGGGGAACTTTGAGGGAGAGCACCGTGCATCGCTGGTTGTCCGGTTGGCGTACGTTCCATCCGAGGGCAAGCGGATGTTCCGTAACGGTGCACAGCTCGAACGCTTGGCCGAGATCGTCGGCGAACTGCCGCTGGTCATCCTCGCCCCCGCCGACCACGTGCTGACCGACGGGGGGCCAGAGCATCGCCGCCGTTTTCTGAACGCAGCGCTTAGTCAGGCGCGCCCGGTTTATCTGGACGACCTCATGAAGTATCGCCGCGCTCTGAAACAGCGCAACGCCCTGTTGCAACAGCTACGGCGTGGCGGCC
>JADFLK010000251.1 GCA_022564455.1 Bacteroidota bacterium | reverse complement strand
GTAACAGGCGCGTTCGTGTCGTTCTCAACGGGAACGAGTTGGGGGACGTTCGCCATCATGGTCCCCATCGCGGTGCCTGCCGCTGCAGCGATGGGCTTGCCGCTCGCCCCGTTCCTCGCGGCCGCACTGGCCGGCGGCATTTTCGGCGACCACGCCTCGCCGATCTCCGACACGACGATCGTGTCCTCGCTGGCTGCGGCCACGGATCACATCGCCCACGTGCGGACGCAGTTGCCGTATGCGCTGCTTGCCGGAGGGGTCGCGGTGATCGGGTTTGCGATTACGGGAATGTTGATTTAGGGCCTACCCAGCTGTTGTTACGAGGCTGCTGTAATATGTGCTCCCCCCCAGGTACCGCGGGGATTGTGTATTACGACAGCCTCTTAAGAAAGCCTCTCGCCATTCACTCCCATCCCTCCCGCTCTTTTAACGCTGTAATGTGCGCCAGATGGTGCCGCCCGTGCCAGGCGTAGACACCAATGTTTCGTGCGAGGGTAATTGGGCCGGATTCTGGGTGGACGAACCGTCGGGCGAGGTCGTCGCTATCCAATGATCGCAGGAGGGCGTCCAGACGAATGTGCAACGTTTCGAGAAACGTCAGGCTGGTTTCGATGGGCACGTCTCGGTAATCGGCCAGATCAGCCCATCGGTCCTGATGGTAGGCTTTGATTACAGGCTCGTCCTCCGTGAGCGCCCACTTGAACCGTACGAGGCTGTTCAGGTGGCTATCGCCGATGTGATGGACCACCTGGCGCACCGTCCACCCGCCGGGCCGATAGGGCGTGTCGAGTTGTTCATCCAAGAGATCTTCCACTGCCGCACGTACCTGGTGGGGTAACGTCTCAATCTGGTCGATCCAACGAACAACATCCTCACTGGTGATCTCTCCTTCGTGCTCAAACTTGCCGATGGGATAGCGGAGGTCGGTCATTTGGCTGGAGGTTAGGGCGGCGTTGGATGTGAAGAGAAAGCCGTGAAAAGGCTTGGACTTGAACAAGGCTGGCGACGCTTCGCGGTAAATTGCGACTCGCGCGGCTACTCGGAGCACTCCGGGGCCGCGTTTGTTATCTGGACGTGCGCCACTTCCCCAATGATCCCGACGATGGAAACGACGGTCACCCCCATCAACGACGTTGACTACACGCTCGACATTCGCGTGCCAAGCGATGAAGTCGATCCCCGAATGATGGTCGTCCTCAAGCAGCAGCGGAAGGGTATGAACCTGAAAGGCTTTCGGCCGGGCAAGGTGCCGATGTCGCACGTCCGCAAGATGGTGGGGCCGCAGGTGGCCGTTCAGGTGACCGAGGAGATCATCGGCGAGGCATTCCGTGACGCCATCTCAGAGAACGATGCGTACGATGTGCTCGGGCAGCCACGCCTCAGCGAGCTCGACTACGATTTCACGAAGGGCGGCGACCTCAAAGCCGAGATCAAGTTTGCAGTGCGCCCTCAATTTGAAATTGCCGATATGACCGGGATGGAAGTGACGAAGTTCGTCCGCGAGTTCACGGACGAAGACATTGACGCCGACATCGAGCGGCGCAGAGATAGCCTGGCGACGCTGGAGGAAGCCGAGGAAGGCGCCACAGCAGGCGAGAAAGATGTGGTGGTTATCGACATCCAGCCCGTTAACGAGGAAGGCGAAACCGCTGGCCCGAAACGAAGCGACGCCGAGATCATCCTTGCGGACCCCAACCTCCGCCCGGAGCTAAAGGAGGCGCTCCTTGGTTCATCCGCAGGCGATTCCAGGCGCGTTGACTTCCCCCATCAGCACGGTTCGGATGAGGACGAGCCTGCCGCCGCGGAGGCGGGGGATCATGAGGATCACGTTGATCGCTACATGATCGAGGTCAAGACAATCAATCACCGCATCCTGCCCGAGATCGATGTGGAGTTCATCAAAGCGCAGACCGACGGCGAGTCGGAGGAGTTAGACGACCTGAAAGCGCAAATCCGCAAGCAATTAGAGGCTTCGTGGGAGCAGCGTTCGCGGCAGGCACTGGAGGGCAAGATGGTGGAACAGTTTGTGGAGGCTCACACGTTCGTTGTTCCTGAGACGCTCGTAGACGCCACGATTGACGCGATGCTCCACGAGATCGCGCAGCGCTCGGACGGAAAGCTCCCAGAAGGTTTCGACGTGGAGCACTACCGCACGGAACAGCGCGAGCAGGCCGAGCGGCAGGTACGGTGGCTTCTCGTCAAACAGAAGCTCGTAGAAAAGGAAGGCCTCGAGGTCACCGACGAGGACCTTGAGGCCGAGTTCGAGAAAATCGCCAGCGACGACGTGAGCCAAGACATGGTAAAGCAGTACTTAATGGAGCAGGAGGGCCTGATCGAACAGATGGGCGACAACCTGCTCAACCAGCGCATCTTTGCGCTGCTGGAGGAGCGCTTCGAGATCGTGGAGAAGACCCGCGAAGACATCGAGCGGGAGCGTGAAGAAAAGGCCATCGCCGATGCGGAAGCAAAAGCTGCAGAGGAAGCTGCTGCCGCAGCAGCAGCTCGTGCAGCCATGAGTCCGGTGGCAAAACTGAAGGGCTTCTTCAAGCGCAAGAAGGACGGTGCGTAACCCTCCAATTGCATATCAGGAAGAGATTTTCGCCGGGCTGTGTTTGCGGCGGAACCGAGTGCGTAGACTGCGGGTGCCAGTCCGCGCATCCCATCACCTCATTCTCTCAACGCATACATGATCAGCGACTTCGTAAAGTTTGCCAAGAGCATCACCACGATGCCGAAAGGCATTTACAGCGGCACCTTCGACAGCGCCCCTATCGACACCCTCGTCCCGATGGTGGTGGAGCAAACGGCGCGTGGCGAGCGATCGTACGACATTTTCAGCCGCCTGCTCAAGGACCGCATCGTCCTCTTCGGCACGCCCGTCAACGACACGACGGCCAACCTCGTGGTGGCGCAAATGCTGTTTCTGGCCAGCGAAGACCCCGACAAGGACATCAGCCTCTACATCAACTCGCCGGGCGGGCACGTCTACAGCGGCATGGCCGTCTACGACACCATGCAGTTCATCAAGTCCGACGTGGCAACGATCTGTGTAGGGCTTGCGGCTTCGATGGCCTCGGTATTCCTGCTCGGCGGCGCTGCCGGAAAGCGGGCGGCTCTTCCCAACAGCCGCATTATGATCCACCAGCCCTCATCCGGTGCGCAGGGGCAGGCCTCCGATATCGAGATCCAGGCCAAGGAAATCATCTTCATCAAACATCGCATTATCGAGATCATCGCCCACCACACCGGCCAGACGGTGGAGAAGGTGGAGGAGGACAGCGACCGCGACCGTTTCATGAGCCCCGTTGAGGCCAAAGAGTACGGCATCATCGATACCGTGCTGACGGCAGGGACCGGCGGAGAAAAGAAGGAGGGTGAGAAGAAGGAGGATGGCGAGAAGGAGTAATGGTATTGGTGTTCTCAATCCTGGCTTGAAGCATCTGCCTGCGGCTGAACCCGTCGTCCTTGAAGGCGCGCACGTCCGGCTCGAACCGCTGAGGCTCAGCCACCTCGATGCGTTGTGCGAGGTAGGCCTCGACCCGGACCTCTGGAAATGGATTCCAAACCCCATTTCTACACGGTATGATCTGGAGGCGTACGTCCAGGCTGCACTGGAAGGACAGGAGCAAGGCACGATGCTTCCGTTTACAATCGTCGAGCGTGTGAGTGGCCGCGTCGTTGGAAGCACGCGCTACGGCAACATCGATATGAAGAACCGCCGCCTGGAGATTGGCTGGACGTGGGTGGCAAAGCCTTGGCAGAGGACGGCCATCAACACCGAAGCGAAGCTCCTCATGCTCCGCCACGCATTCGGCCTGTTGGGGTGTAATCGGGTCGAGTTCAAAACGGATGCCCTTAACGAGCGCTCCCGCCGCGCTATCCTGCGGTTGGGTGCGAAGGAGGAAGGCATCCTCCGCAAGCATATGACAACGGAGACTGATCGCGTCCGCGACACCGTCTACTACAGCATCCTTGATGACGAATGGCCGATTATTGAGCAGCGGTTGCAGGAGATGCTAAATAGGGCTGTTGGCTAGACAGGCGACTAGACAATTCACACTGACTTATGACGCAATGGGTACCTGCTAGGTTGGCCTGGTACGTCTAGCCCGAGGTTGTGATGCTACCTCCCCTGGCATCTCCGCTTGCGCCTTGCCCCCAGAACTGAGGCGAGCGTTTTTGTTTATGTCAGAGCCTGATGGATTTGGATTGTTGTGGACGAACGACACGGCGA
>JADFLK010000007.1 GCA_022564455.1 Bacteroidota bacterium | reverse complement strand
CGATTGATGGCGGAGTTCGAAGACGCACCGCCTGCCGTCGCCATTCTGAAGCACACGAACCCGTGCGGTGTGGGAACGGCGGATTCGCTGGAGGACGCGTACCGCAAAGCGTTTGCCACGGATCGCCAGTCGCCGTTTGGCGGGATTGTGGTGGTGAACCGGGCGCTGGATCGGGCCACGGCCGAGGCCATCAACGCGGTGTTTACAGAGATCATCATCGCGCCGAGCTACGAGGAGGGCGTGCTGGACTTCCTGATGGAAAAGAAGAACCGGCGGCTGATCGAGTCTCTGGCGTCAGCGCGGACGGGCGCAGCGCCGGACGTCCGCAGTGTGGTGGGCGGGATGCTCGTTCAGGATGTGGATGCTACGCTCAATTCCGCCGAAGCCATGCGCGCCGATTGGACCGTAGCCACGGATCGCCGGCCCTCGGACACCGAGTGGGCCGACCTCGACTTTGCGTGGCGCGTCTGCAAGCACGTGAAGAGCAACGCGATTGTTTACGCGAAGGACGGCGCTACGCTGGGCATCGGCGCTGGGCAGATGAGCCGCATCGATTCGAGCGAGCTTGCCGTCTCGAAAGGCGCCAAGAGCGAGCTGGATTTCTCAGGCTGCGTCGTGGCCTCGGATGCCTTCTATCCCTTCGCCGATGGCCTATTGGCCGCCGCAGACGCAGGAGCCACGGCTGCCATCCAACCCGGCGGCTCCGTCCGCGACGACGAGGTGATCGCCGCCGCCAACGAGCGCGGCATGGCGATGGTGTTTACGGGGAAACGCCATTTTAGGCATTGAGTCTCGACACGCGGAGTTGTCGATAACGATCGCCCATTTCTTCGCGAGCGGGGCACATTCCCCCACCCTGTCCACGTGGTTAAGGTAGTAGCTTCCGAACACACTTTTTTCGGAACTCTAGCCCATCAGCACCCGGTGTTTAACCCGTTCTCGATCGACATTGCCATCGATCTCGGCACCGTCAACACTCTCATCCACATCAAGGACAAGGGGATTGTCCTCAATGAGCCGTCCATCGTAGCTCGCCACCGCTCCACCGGTAAGGTGGAGGCCATTG
This sequence comes from Bacteroidota bacterium, assembly GCA_022564455.1. The sequence goes on along the minus strand of JADFLK010000007.1, from coordinate 14,671 downwards.
GCATCGAAGCGCTCCAAATGCACGAGCGCACGCACAAGGAAATCGAAACGATCTGGCCACTTATCGACGGCGTGATCGCAGACTTCAACGTGGCGGAGCACCTGATAAAAGGGTTCATCAAGCGGGTGCACCCGGGCTGGATGGCCGGCATCCGGCGCATGGTTATCTGCGTTCCGAGCGGTATTACCGAGGTGGAGAAGCGCGCCGTCCGGGATTCGGCCGTCTACGCCGGCGCGAAGGAGGTCAAGCTGATCGAAGAGCCCATGGCTGCGGCTATTGGGATTGGGCTGAACGTCACCGACCCCGTCGGCAACATGGTCGTGGACATCGGTGGCGGCACGACCGAGGTCGCCGTCATCGCCCTCTCGGGGATCGTTGTGGACGAAGCGATCCGCGTGGGTGGCAATGAGATCGACGAGGCCATCGTGCAGTACTTCAAGAAGCACCACAACCTGCTCATCGGATGGCGTACGGCCGAGAAGATAAAGTGCGAGATCGGCAGCGCCACCAAGCTCGACCCCGAACTGGAACTGACCGTCAGGGGCCGCGACCTCGTTTCCGGCGTTCCCAAAACGCGAACGGTTTCGAGCGAGGACGTACGCGATGCCCTCCGTACGCCTGTCAACCAGATCGCAGCGGCGGTGGTCCGCGCCCTGGAATCCACGCCCCCCGAACTGGGCGGCGACGTGCTCGAACGTGGCATCATGCTCACCGGCGGCGGTGCACTCCTGAAGGGGATGGATGTCTATCTCCGCGAGCGCACCGAACTGCCCGTCTTCGTAGCAGAAGATCCTCTCACAGCTGTCGTGCGTGGAACAGGCCGGGTACTGGAAGACCCCGAAACGTACAAACGGGTTCTCTCCGAATGACTTGCTATTGCGTATTCCGTATTGCGTGTTGACCTTGTCCTTACGAACCACGCAATACGAACTTCGCAGCCATGTCACTCGCCGCCAAACTCTGGGAACGCACCCGCGAGTGGGTGCTGTTCGGTGCGCTGTTGCTCACCAGTATCATTGTACTCGTGCAGCACGATGGGTCAACGCTACGGGCTGTGCGGGCATCGAGCCTGGCCGTTACGGCACGGGTGGAGGGGCTGTTCGCCGGCATCGAGCGATACTCGCACGCTCTTGGCGAGAACGACCGCCTCCGCGCGGAAACGATCGAACTAGCCACCGAGGTGGCCCGGCTCCGCGAGGCGCGCGCGGAAAATGAGCGCTTGCGTTCGCTGCTTGCGTTCAGCGACACATTGGCCATTCAACGTGTTCCTGCACGTGTCGTGGCCAAGGACATCACCCGGCAGGAGAACCTGCTCACCCTGGACGTGGGCAGACGAAATGGGGTAGAGGAAGGCATGCCAGTGATCGACGAGCGTGGCATTGTCGGGAAGGTGGTCCTTACCTCGGCGCGGTATTGCATTGTGATGCCCCATCAAAGTACCCAGTTTGCAGTCCCTGCCACGATCGACATGCTCCAGCAAGACGGCATCGTGCGGTGGGACGGCATCAACTACGACCGCCTCCTGATGGAGTACGTCCCCAAAACCGAGCCCGTGGAGAAAGGGCAGATCGTTACGACCAGCGGCTACAGTGAAATCTTCCCGGCGGGCATCCCCGTGGGTGTGGTGGACTCCGTATTCGCGCGCCGGGGGCGCAACGACTTCACAATCTACCTCAGGCCCGCCGCGCCGATTTCTCAGGTGAACTACGTGTACGTGCTGCTCACCGAACCCGACAGAGAGCGGGAAGAGCTTCGGGAAGAGGCTCGGGAATCCCTGACGGAGTAACATGCTCTGTTCTCCCACATTTCATCGCGTGCACCGTTTAAATCTCTTCGTTCTCGCTTTTCTGGTTTGCGTTTCGGCCCACGCCCAGCGCACGACGACCCCGGAGGATCTGGCCCGCCGCATCGACGCGGTGCTCGACGCGGCCGCTTTCGAGGAAGCCTTCTGGGGCGTGTTGGCCGTTGATCTGGAGACCGGGCGAACGGTTTACGCCCGCAACGCGGACAAACGCTTTCTCCCGGCCTCCAATCTTAAACTGATTACGACGGCCGCCGCGCTGGATGGCCTCGGCCCCGACTTCCGGTACACAACCGGGCTCTACTTCGATGGCGAGGTTCGGGGTACTACACTGGTCGGCGACCTCATTATCAGGGGTTCGGGGGATCCGACGCTCGGCAGTACGCGCTTTGGCAACGACGATCCGCTGGGGGTTTTCCGGCGATGGGCTGATGCGTTAAAAAGCCGAGGCGTCACCCGCATTACAGGAAATGTGATTGGGGATGACAACGTGTTCGATGACGTACCATATGGGCTTGGCTGGGCGTGGGATGACTTCGTGTACGACTACGGCGCGGAGACCAGCGGGCTCACGTTCCACGAAGGCACGATCAACATGACGGTGCGTGGTACGTCACCGGGTAGCCGGGCGGCTGTTTCGTGGCTGCCCATCCAAACCGATTACATCCGCGTTGACAACCAGAGCCGAACGCTGACATCCGGGCGCTCTACCCACGAAGGCTACGCTCGCGAACTCAGCGGCAACCGGTTTACCATCACCACGGAAGTTGCTGCGGGGAGGAGAGATACCGAGGCTCTCGCCATTCACAATCCCACGCAGTACGCCGCCCACATGCTGCGTCTAGTGCTCCTCCAGGAAGGTATCGGCGTGGAAGGCCGCGCCATAGACGCGGACGACCTCCCCTCGCCTCCGAGCTACCTGCAACTGGATCGGGTAGCCTCGGCAACGTCTCCTTTGCTGGCGGAGATTGTCGAGGTCACCAATCGGAAGAGCATCAACCTTTTCGCGGAGCACCTCCTCCGCACGCTCGGCGTCCACCGCTACCACGGCAGCGAGGCCGAGCCGGGCTCCGTGGAGGCTGGAGTCCGGGCCATGCGCTCCATGCTGACCGAAGCGGGCATCAGCGAGGATGAGTTGCAGATGGTAGACGGCTCCGGCCTATCGTTTATGAACCGCGTAACACCACAAGCACTGGTGGCTTTGCTCAGCTACATGCACACGCACTCAGACTCTTCCGTACGCACAGCCTTCTACGATTCGTTACCACTCGGCGGCCATAGCGGTACCCTGTCCGGGCGCTACCCGAGCGGCGACGCCCGCGGCAACGTCCGTGCGAAGACCGGCTACATCAACGGCGTGCGGACGCTCTCAGGCTACGTGACGGCGGCGTCCGGCAACCGCCTCGCGTTTTCCATCCTCTGCAACCACTACGCAACGCGCACGAGCCGCGTGAGCGAGGCGCAAGACGACGTGGTGGAACTACTGGCAGACTTCGCGGGCCGATAGCGCCGGAGCAGGGGTTCGCGACAACATCCGTGGCAAAACCTCACCGGTCACGGCCTGCACGGCGCACTTCTTCTCTTGTATTTCCACCTATCCTGAATCCTTCGGCTAGTGTATCTTGCGTTTCAGAAATCACGGGCAAGAATCGCGGCATTGACTCTACCTCCGCTAATTCCGATTGCCCAGTCGTCCCACACACGTAGCGTTTGAAGCAGTTCGTTCGAAGCAGGACATCCGATTCGGTTCGATAGAATCATTACTTATAGACATTGAGGATTTTGCACTCTCCGATAGCAACACGGTCTGCCCGTATCCGCTCCACCACGGTCTTGGGCGTCATCCACAATGGCAGGGTCGCACTCGGTTCCGACGGGCAGGCCACGATAAAGGACACGGTGCTGAAGCACAAGGCTCGAAAAGTACGGCCGCTGCACGACGGAAAGATCCTGGCCGGGTTTGCAGGCGCCACCGCCGACGCCTTCACGCTATTCGAGCGGTTCGAGGACAAGCTTCAGAGCTACGGCGGCAACCTGGCGCGTTCCGCCGTGGAACTCGCCAAGGACTGGCGTACTGACCGCTACCTACGCCGCCTAGAAGCGCTATTGGCTGTTGCCAACTCCGAGCAACTGTTTCTCATTTCCGGCACCGGCGATGTGATTGAGCCGGATGACAACGTGCTCGCCATCGGGTCAGGAGGGCCCTACGCCCTTGCTGCAGCACGCGCCATGCTCAAGCACAGCCCACAGCTTTCGGCGCGCGAAATCGTTGAGGAATGCCTCCACATTGCCGCCGACATCTGCATCTACACCAACCACGAACTTACCATTCTCGAACTGGAGGCAGAGCCCAAGCTCGTAGCCGAAGACTCGTAAATACGACTAGTCACTTTTCAACCACACAACAACCCACTAAACATACCTAAGAAATGAATACAACTACGTTTACCCGATCCGCAACGGTCCTGATCGACTATCAGAACCTGTACTACTATCTCAAGCACCGGCTTCAGTACCCGGCTCAGCCCGGCGACAGCGCAGCAGAGATGATTGAGAACCTGCGCGCGATGCTGGAGGCCCGGGGCATCCGTCTCGCACGCGGCTTTGCCTACGCGGACTTCGGCGGGCTCGACGAACACATCCGCCACGTCCAGCGGGCGCTTTACCTGCACGGCATTCAGCCATTCTACGTGCCCTCCACGATGAACCGCAACACGACCGACCTCCAGTTGGCCATCGACGCAATGTCCATCGTGAATGCACAGGCCGAAACCGACACCGTCGTATTGTTCTCGGGCGACCGCGACTATGCCCCGGTCGTGCAGGCGCTTCAGGCCGCGGGGCGCCGCGTGATTATGGTGTCCTTCCGCGGCCACCTGTCGGAATACCTGCTCGAGAATACAGCCTCCGGTGATTATGTGGATGCTACGGAGTTACTGAGCGAATCGGCCCGCGAGCACTTGATCGAGGAAGACGAGAAGCGGACGCCCGAGGCCACGACCGAGTTTGAGGAGCTAAAGGACGTACCATACGACATCGATATCGAGGCGCTGGAGGTCATTGAGCGGTTCTTTGGCCAGTACGACGAAGTCTATCTAACCCCGCTGCTCCGCAAACTCTCGGAGGAGATCGGCGATATTGACGACCACGATCCGAAGTCGCTGATTGGCGATTTGGAGGAGTGCGGCGCCGTTCGCCTGGAACGCCGCCGAGGCATGCCGTACGACTACACCGTCCTCATCGTCAATGGCGAACACCCAACCGTTATCGAGATCAAGGAAGAACTCGACGAGCAAGGCACAACGTTCGACGGTACCCGGTTTGAATCGGAGTACGGCGAAATAGAGAGCTACGACGATGGTGAACAAAGTGCAGAGGGAGAAGAAGCCGTTGAAGCGGTAGAGGAAGAAGCCTGACAGGGGCGAACCCCAGCACACGTTCCTCCGTACTGATTGACCAAGCCAGCACGTGCCCGGTCTGAAGAGGCCGGGCACGTGCGTCTCCTGCATTTTTGCTCCGCGTTCTCCCCCGCGCTACCTCCCCCGAAATGCCTGAAACTGAATCCATCTCGGTTCACCCCGAACTTGAGACAGCCGACCGCGAACTGACACCGCGCCAGATTGTCGCTGAGTTGGACAAATACATCATCGGCCAGGACAATGCCAAGAAGAGCGTCGCCATCGCCCTCCGCAACCGGTGGCGACGCCTCAACGCGCCGGAGGACATGCGGGACGAGATCATGCCCAACAATATTATCATGATCGGGCCGACGGGCGTAGGCAAAACGGAGATCGCCCGGCGGCTGGCGAAACTGGCCGATGCGCCGTTCATCAAGGTAGAAGCGACCAAGTTCACCGAAGTCGGCTACGTGGGGCGCGACGTGGAGTCCATGATTCGCGACCTCGTAGATCTGGCGGTGACGCACGAGAAGGAGGCGCAGGCGGAACGCGTGGTGGAGAAGGCCCAGGAACGTGCCGAAGAGCGGCTTCTGGACGTTCTGTTGGGCACTGAAAAGCAGCAGAGGCCAACGCTGGGTGCAGGCTTCAACCTCCCGTCGCCCTCCGAAGGAGACGGCGCGGGCCACGAATCCGACGACCTGCGTGCCCGCACTCGCGAGCGCTTCCGAACGATGCTCCGCGACGGCGAGCTCAACGGCCGCGAGGTTGAAATCGATGTATTCCAAAGCCAGTCGCCCACCCTGCAGATGTTCGGACCGATGGGCCTGGAAGAGATGGGCATCAACCTGCAGGACATGCTCGGCAACCTGGGCGGCCAGCGCCAGAAGAAGCGCCGAGTAAAGGTGGACGAAGCCCTCGAATTGCTCGTTCAGGAAGAAGCCCAGAAGCTGATCGACCACGAGGCCGCCAAGACCGAAGCCATCCGCCGCGTGGAGCAGGCAGGGATCGTTTTCATTGATGAGATCGACAAGGTGGCGGGGCGTACGACGGCGAAATCCGGTGGCCCGGACGTGAGCCGCGAGGGCGTCCAGCGGGATTTGCTGCCCATTGTTGAAGGCTCGTCCGTCATGACCAAGCACGGCGTGGTGAAAACCGACCACATCCTGTTCGTGGCCGCGGGCGCGTTCCACTCAGCCAAGCCCAGCGACCTCATCCCGGAACTGCAAGGCCGCTTCCCCATCCGCGTGGAACTGAACAGCCTCACGGAGGACGACTTCTACCAAATCCTGACCGTCCCCAAAAATGCGCTCATTAAGCAATACAAGGCACTTTTCGGCTCGGAAGGTGTGGAAGTTAATTTTACGGACGACGCCGTACGCGAGATTGCGCACATCGCGGCGCTTGTAAACGCAGACGTGGAAAATATTGGCGCACGTCGCCTCCATACGATCCTGACTACCCTCCTCGAAGAGATACTCTTTGAGCTGCCGGACGGCCTCGACGCAACCACCATCGAGATCGACGAGGCCTACGTAAACGAGCGACTGGACTCGATTGTCAAGAACCACGACCTCAGCCAGTACATCCTGTAACGCGCCGTATTTGGCAATGCTACGAGGAGTCTGATGTCGCGCGGCATATCTTCCGGCTGCTACACGGATTCACCCGACTCACTTCTGAACGCTCGGTTCTTCACTTTCGACGACGCCGCTGCGCGAGCGGCGTATCTGGATCTGTGGGAGATCAGCCCACAGCGGAATGTGTTCGCCCATCCGCTCTTTGTCGAGGCAATCGGTGGAGCTTTCGGACACCCTGTACAGGTAGCTGCCGTGACGAACGAAAAAGGCTGGCAGGTGGCCATCCCTGTTTTTGAGAAGCGGCGTGGCCCGTTCAAAGCAGCCGCGTTGCCGCCCGTGACGCCGGTGCTTTCCCCTCTTCTCAGCGAGCTAGTCCACGAGACCGAGGTTAACCAACGACGTTCCCCATTGGATGTGCTGCTGCGCGGGCTTACCGACACGTACGATCAGGTTACGCTACAACTCCACCCATCCATTACCGATGCGCGTCCGTTTGCGTGGGCGGGCTGGACCGTTACGCCACGCTACACCCAGGTCGCCGATCTCACCGTGGATGATCCAGTAGCAACGTGGTCAAAATCTGTTCGTTACACGATTCGGACGGAGGCCGAGCGATTCCGGGTTGAGGAGGATCAGCAGCACGCCGAGGTGGGAATCGAGCTTATGGAAGCCAGCTACGAGCGCAAGAAAAAGGCGCTGGGGCTGCCAAGAAGCACGCTGACAGCGCTGGTCCGGAGGCTAACGCAGGACGGCCTCGTCCGCGTGTTCGCTGCTACACGACACGGAGAATCCTCACCGGAAGCTGTCGCCATTATCGCCCACGACGGGCAAACCGCGCATTACTGGATTGCCGGAAGCAAACCCGGGCCGGCTATGGGCGTGCTGCTCGCGGACGTTGTGCCCAGGCTGAAACAGGATGGCATCACCTCGCTCGATTTTACCGGCGCCAATGTACCCTCCGTAGCTGAATTCAAGCGGAAGTATGGTACCGAACTACGCTCGTATTTCCTCGTTCGCCACGTCTCGCATCCCGTGCTGCGCGTGCTGGACCGGATACGATCGCCCCGGTAACTCATCAGCGCCATCCTCTACCCACCCCTTCGTGCCGGACGACGTCACCACAACTCATCCCCCAAACGAACCATGCGGCGGCCTTGCACGTCCGCCGCTGTTTTTGGTCTTACTGAGCCTCGTGGGGCACTTTCTTCGGTTCGGGTACACTTACGGCGACGGTGATCAGGATGAACTCGTTCCTGCTGCCCTCCATCTTCTGAACAGCGAACTATTCACAGCAGACTGGCTGATACAGAACGTTACTTCCGGCATCAATGTGCGCACGTATTTCGTCGGACTAATGGCGGCTTCCGGCGCAGCCGTTCCTCTCTGGCTGGGCGTTGCGGTGCTACACGTTCTGGTTTGGTGCGGAGTGGCCTACGGTGTTTACGCCGTAGCGTATGAACTCACACGAGACCGCATTGCATCCGCCCTGGGCATGGTGGTGGCACTCCTCATCACCCCCGTGATAACGCTGGGGGGGAATACCATCATTCACAACATGCTTGCCCCGGAAGGCGTCGGGTGGGCGCTGGTTCTGCCTGGCATCGCTTTGTTTCTCCAAAAGCGTTGGATACCTGCCGGCGTAATACTGGGCTTGGCCGCCTGGTTTCATCTGTTGGCGGGCGGCCTCACAGCCGTCGTGCTTGGCAGCGTTCTTCTTTGGAGAACGTTTGAGAAGGCCAGTGGCTACGGGTTGCCCGCCGCGACGCGGTTCGGAGTGTCGTTCATCGTGGCGTCCCTCCCTGTGGTAATCCCCGTAGCGTTGGCACAAGGCAACCCTGCCCCGGTAGGAGAATCTCCATTCTACATCCACGCCGTTTTCCGAAACCCTTTTCACCATCTGTTTTTCTCGTTCGAGGCGGCGCGGCACCTACGCTTCTGGCCATTGATGATACTCGGCGGGCTATCTCTCTGGCTGTTGGTGCGCCGAGATCGCGTCCGCCACGCCTCCGAAATCACACGCTTCTGGGTCGTTGCTTTTTCTCTGTGCTGCATCAGCGTCGTGTTTGTAGAGATTGTCCCGGTTGAGCTTGTTGCCAAGCTGCAATTCTTCAAGACGACCGTGCCTTCGGCGCTGTTCGCTTCCCTTCTCCTCAGTGCTGCCATCACGGCCTGGCTGCCTCCAGTGATCACAAAGGTCGGTGAGTACCTGCTATTGTGGCGGCGGGCCGGCCTACTGTGTGCAACCCTGCTCTGCGGAATTGTGCTGACGCTAGCAGTTCGCGGAACGAGCCGGCCCGGCGCCTTGCTCTTCCCCGTGCAGCACCTCCAAACAGAATTAGCTGAGGTAGAGGCGTGGGCCCGAACCGAGACGCACACGTCGGCCCTCTTTGCCATCCCCCCAACTGTGGGCACATTCCGGTCTTTCGGTGAGCGAAGCGTGGTTGCAAACTGGTATGCATTCGTGTTCGATGACCGTGCCATGCAGACATGGTACGAGCGGCTCATGGCCATCGCCCCCATCTCACGCCCTGCACGAGGCGCCGACCCGAAGCCTGAGCTTGACATAGCCTACTACAACCGCTCTAGCGAGAACTGGCTTAACCTGAGCGACCAGTTCGGCATCGACTTCGTACTCACTAGAACAACCGAACCACAACTCGCCCTTCCCGAGGCTTTTCGAAATGGGGCATGGGTCGTCTACACGCTTGGTCGTGCCACCCCACAGCCATGAATAGCAGGTTCCGACACGTTTGGGTGCGCATGCGCCTCACCGGCTCCTTTATCCAGCCCGTGCTGACACTTGTAAGCGGCGTCGTGATAGCGCAAGCTATCGTGTTTGCCGCGCGGCCGGTCCTGACCCGCCTTTTCTTGCCGGATGAGTTCGGCGTCCTCACCCTGTTCGTCACGCTCGTGGCCTTGTTCGCCTCCCTTGCTACAGGGCATTACGACGACGCCCAACTTCTGCCGGCTTCCCGACGAGACGCAGGAGGTCTCCTCCTCCTGGCGCTTGGTTTCTCTGTGGCGAGTGCCCTGGCCACACTGATCATTGTGCCGTCGCGGGAGATCCTCGCGAGCTTCTTCAACAGTCCAGATCTAGCTCCTATTCTCCTCTTTCTGCCACCGGGCCTTCTCTTGCTTGGGTGGGGTCAGGCACTGGAGGGATGGCACACCCGGCACGATCGATTCCGGCTTGTCTCGGGGGGACGCGTAGCGCAAAGCATCGTTGTGGTGGCTGCACAGATCGCGGCGGGCCTGTTAGGGATTGGAGCATTAGGGCTTGCCGGCGGTGCAGCCCTGGGATTCGCTGCGCTCACACTCACAATTAGCGTCCCACTCCTCTTGCGTGACCGGGGCGTGCTTCGGGCATCGGCGCGGTGGCATTCGTTGCGCACCCTTGCTAAACGCTACCGCCGCTTCCCTCTCTTCTCCACGCCCGCCGCCTTCCTCAACCTCCTCTCGTCGAGGGTGCCCATCCTCCTCCTGGCTTCCTTCTTTGGCACTACAACCGTAGGGCTCTTCGGCCTTGCATTCGGAACACTTGCACTTCCCGTCGGCGTGCTGACAGGTTCTGTGGGGCAAGTGTTCGGGGTACGCGCGCCGGTGGCGTTCCGCGAGGAAACCCTCGGCCGGCTCACAGAGCAGGTCTACCGCCGGCTAGTGGCCGTGGCGCTCTTCCCCATGGCCGCTGTCGCATTGGCCGGCCCCGATCTTTTCGCATTCGCGTTCGGTGAGCCGTGGCGTGAAGCCGGCGTCTATGCCCAATATCTTGCGCCATGGCTATGCATCGCGTCTATTGCTTCGCCACTAACCCGTATTTTTGATGTTACCGACAGGCAGCGAACCGACCTTGGGTTCAGCATTTTTCTCTTCAGTGCTCAGCTTCTCACCCTGGTTCTTGCCTACAGAACGGGGCATCCGCGCATTGCCGTTGCGTCGGTCGCGGTTGCCGGACTTGTTTCGAGAACGCTCCAGATTATCTGGATGCTCAGAATCGGAGGTGCATCCGTAAAGCGCGCAGGATATGATCTTGTTCAGCACACCGCCATTGCAGCTGCACTGCTGATTCCTGCCGGCTTGGCATTATGGTTTAGCGAGTCGATTCTGCTGTTGATTGGTGCCCTCGTCGCATCCGGCTGCGCCTACGTTGCGCTCGTTATTAGAATGGACTGGCGCAAATCGGAACCCGGCTGGACAGAATAGCCTGTCCCTCAAAGAATCGACCGAAACGTAGGCGGCAGATCGTCGGAAGGGTTCTGTGTTTCTTCCACCACAGGCTCTTGCTGCACCGCTCCGTCGCCGGAGGCTGCGCCGCAGAAGCGCTCGAACGCGCCAGCGAGATCGTGCGCGATGGCAGAGGCGCTGCGCCCTTCTATGTGGCGGCGCTCCAGCACGAACACGGGGTCGCCATCCTTCAACAGCGCCATAAACGGCGACGATGGCGGAATGCCGACAAGGTGCTCCCTCAAGCGAGCTGTGGCCTCCAGATCCTGCCCGGCAAACACGGTCACGTACCGGTCGGGCTGGATTTCAATGCCGTGCGCCATTGCTACGGCCGGGCGCGCATTGGCGGCCGCACATCCACAGACCGAATTGACAATGGCGAGGGTCGTCCCCTCGGACGCCTCATCCATCGCACGATCCACGTCGGCGGCGGTGCGCAGTTCTTCAACACCAAGACGCGTCAGTTCTTCGCGCATGGGAGAAACGAGGGGCTCAGGATATGGCATGGCAAACGATGATAAGTTGAGTGATAGACAGCGAGTAAAGCTCGGCGCTTGGTTTGGCTACGTAACGAAAAGGGGCGGAGAAACGGGCCAATTTATCGCCGGCGCAAGAGATATCCGTCCTTCACAAGACAGACTCCTGGCACCTCCAATGCAGCGCGCCATTTGTTATGCGGATGATTGTTGTCCGCACGTAATCGTTCTGGCCTCGTTCGGGTTCCCCTCAGATCTATCGAAATCGGCCATTTCCCCAAGTTTTGACGCGATTTCTTGATTTGTTCCTAAATGCTATTATTTTCGCAGCCGCCTCACCGCCCGGCCTACAATCCTCATGCCCTGCGTTTGTTTCGCTCTGCCGTACAGGTTTTTACTCGCTGTTCTTTTTTCAGTCGTTCCGCTCGCGGGATGTGCTGCACTGAGTTCTATCCAGCAAACTGAGCAAAGCCAGGGCGGAACATGGGTGCAGTCTCCGATAAACAGATCATCGGATGCGGAAGATGAGGCGACTCGAGCGAAGCGGAATCGAAGCGCAGAGCGCAACCCCAGGATTCGTACGGTTGAGCTTAGTCCCACCGCCGAAATAGCGCCGCCCATCCATGCCGGGCCGGCGGCGCTCGCAGCCACGCTCCGTGAAAAAGGCGAAGACTGGATTGGCACACGCTACCGCTACGGCGGCACGACACGGCGCGGTATCGACTGCTCCTCTTTCGTACAGCAGCTATTGCGTGATGCGCTGGACATTGAGCTTCCGCGCACAACCGCTTCACAGCAGTATTCCGGTGAGGCCGTCAGCCGCGACGAGCTACTCCCCGCCGATCTGGTCTTCTTTCGCCGCCGTGGTGTCCGCCACGTAGGTATTTACCTCGGCAACGGCGAGTTCATCCACGCCTCCTCCGGCCGCGGCGTCATCATCTCCAACCTCACAGAAGGCTACTATCGCCGTCATTTTTGGAGAGCCCGCCGTGTGATCGGTAACCCGCAAAGTTTCCTCCCAGACGAGAAACTCAGACAACCCACTGATATAGGCGACATGATTCGCCCGGGCTCCGTGCGCTCGTCCAACAGGCCTCCGGAGCAAACGGGGAACGGCAATCCTCACCCGTCCTGGTAGAACCCAAGGTTATTCGAGGAAGACCAACACCCCTTGGGCCGCACTACGCCGTATCTTTTGTGCGTAAACCTCCGCCGCGCACCCCGATGCTGTCGGGGCGTGGCGTTTTTTTATCGCGTAGATCTATCCCGCAAGTCTGCGGGACGCTTCACATGAGCGACCAACCTGTCTATCTGACCGCTGAAGGCCTCCAAAGGCTGAAAAACGAGCTACAGGTGGCCCGCACCACCGAACGCAAGAAAATCGTGGCAGCCATCGCCGAGGCGCGCGCGCAGGGCGATCTCTCAGAAAACGCCGAGTACGATGCCGCCAAGGATGCCCAAGGTCATCTGGAGGCCCGCATTGCCAAACTGCAGGCAACCGTCGGGAATGCCCGTATTGTGGACGAGAGCGCGGTTGACAGCTCCTCGGTGCGCATCCTCTCGAAGGTGCGTGTGATGAACCACAAGGTGAAGAAAGAAGCCCACTACACGATTGTAGCGGCAGCGGAGGCCAGTTTCGCACAGGGCAAAATCTCCGTGGACAGCCCCATCGGGAGGGGCCTGCTCGGCAAAACGGTCGGCGATACGGTAGAAATCAAGGTGCCGGCCGGGAAGATCAAGCTCGAGATTCTCGAAATAAGCCGCTGAGGCATCTCGGCGATGGCACGGAAGACATCGGATAAAAAGAAAGCGCGTGGCCCGCTCGGATGGCTGCGCAGCATTGTACGGCTTGCCTTTTTCGCTGTGTTCGGGTACTTCCTGGCCTGCACGTTCCTGCTGGTAGCGTACAGGTTCGTTGACCCGCCGATCACAACCGTCCACATCCAGCGGATGGTTGAAGGCCTCGGGCCGGGCGTTGAGTTCAGCTACGCGCCGATCCCTATTGAGGCAATCGACGAAGACGTGCAGCACGCCGTTGTGGCCTCCGAGGACGCGCGGTTCTACGACCACAACGGCCTGGACTGGGTGGAGATTGAGAACGCCCGTGAAGATTCACAGCGGCGTGGAACGTCGCCTCGCGGCGCATCCACCATCACCCAACAACTTGTCAAAAACCTCTTCCTCACCACCCACCGCTCGTGGGTTCGCAAAGGCGTTGAAGTACCGCTGGCCTACCTCGCCGATTTCATCCTACCCAAAGAGCGCATCCTCACGCTGTACCTGAACGTGGTGGAATGGGGACCGGGTGTATTCGGCATCGAGGAAGCAGCGCGGTACCACTACGGGGTGTCGGCCGGCGGCCTCTCCCGGAACCAGGCGGCGCGGCTGGCCGTGTGCCTTCCGAGCCCCCGCGACCGGAGACCGCAGAATATGGGCGCCTCAGCCAGACGGATTGAACGCCGCATGAGGCAGATGGGCTGGTAGACCGGCGCTGTGGCGGCGTTAGCTATCAACGAACCGTGTACAAGGTGCTCAAAGCACCAACCCGCGCCACGTACACACCAGCCGAAAGCCCTGAAACATGAATCCGTTCATTCGCTTCTGAGCTCAGCACGACGCGCCCGAGCACATCCAAAATATTGACTTCTCCGGCATCTGTCTCGATGGTGATGAAGCCCGTAGCACGGTTGGGATACAGACGAGAAGCCTCTCTACTGTAGGCGGAGTTTCCAGCTCATTGCCCACGACAGACAGCCCTCCGCCACCCGTGCTGGCGCTGGTAGACGCGTTTCCAACAAAAGAGAGTTGAGAAAGGTTACGGCTCCGACGATTGCTAAACCGGAGCCGTTACTTACATTTCTGTCGCGTTCAAACACACAAAAAATAAACACACCTTCGGCCAAGGATATATTGGATCCTCCACCGTCGTTGGCTGTCGCGGAACTGTCTTGGGACGTAGTACGAATGAATATGGGCGTTGCGTTTGACTGGATCAGTTCCCTTCCTGTCTGACGGGTTCGATTCCGTTCAATGAGACAATCATCAGGGCTCCAGGGAAGCAAAAGTGGTTCAGAACGGGTCGTGTCGTATCAGATTAAGGAGGATCTTGTAGAGATCCTTACCTAGGTGGTTAAACTGCCACTCACACTCCTTCAGGTGGAACCGAAATTGCTCACTACGCGGCCGGTTAAACTTTGC